>JAYEOL010000016.1 GCA_034722995.1 Candidatus Cloacimonadota bacterium
TATCAAAAATTTAAATATTAATAATGAACTTTCAAAAATTTTTTATAAATAAATTTTTTAGTTTAAAAAAGAAACGAGATTTTTTTTCTTTTAATGTGCTCATATCAATAGTAGGTATTACTATTGGGGTAATATCTCTTACTGTCTCTTTAGCACTTTTTAGTGGTTATCAAAAGTTGCTTAAAGAAATAATACTCGGTGTTAATGCACATATCTATATTTTAAAATATTCTAATAAAACTATTAATGATAACGAGTTTTCTAAGATAAAATCAATTTTAGATACGACAGATGCAGTATTTTCTTATGCACCTTTTATCTATACAGAAGGAATGGCAATTAATCATAAAAAGTCCGGAAATAAAATGGCTGGTGTTATCTTGCGAGGAATTGATTATGAATCAGAAGGTCAAACTACAAGATTTAATGAATTTATCAGTAAAGGAAGGTTTATTCAAAAGGGAAAATATGGGGTTATTGGAGAAAAAGTAGCCAAAAGACTAAATGTTGAAATAGGTGATACAATTAGCATTATTACTCCTATGAATGCAGATATAACATTTGCAGGTATAATTCCTAAAAGAGAGTATATAAAGATTTCTGGCATTTTTTCTTCTGGAATGTTTGATTTTGATAATTCACTCCTTTTCCTTAATATAAAAGAATCACAGCAATTCTTAAATATGAATGAACAATATTCTGGCATTGCTGTAAAATTGATTTCTGATGAGATTCAAAACACATCAATGCATTCTGAATTGTTGTTAAAAGAACTTGGTTATCCATTCAATGTAACTAATTGGATAGAACTTAATAGTAATCTTTTTACTTTGTTAAAATTAGAGAAATGGGTCATTTTTATTATCCTTGGTTTAATAATTGTAGTAGCCGGATTTGGAATGACAAGTGTGCTTGCAATGCATATTTTTGATAAAAAAAAGCAAATTGGTATATTAAAAGCAATGGGTGCGCAAAACAAGGATATAAAACAAATATTTTTACATAGGAATATTATAATTGGATTTTCAGGAATTATCTTGGGTTTATTATTAGGAATAATATTATCTCAAATATTGACTTATACTGATTTAGTAAAAATTGAAAGTGATGTGTATTTGGTTGATAAGTTAATCGTTAAGAATAATCCAATAGACTTTGTTTATATAGTAATTGTTTCAGGTTTAATTATTCTCGGTTCAGCATACTTTCCATTAAAAAAGATTGCAAAAATGGATGCAGTGTCAATAATAAGGGGTACGAAGAAATGAGAGTGGCAGGAGCAGTGGCAGTGGCAGTGGCAGGAGCAGTGGCAGTGGCAGGCGGAAGAGATAAATTCAATTTAGAATTATGGATTAGGATCTTATAAATGAAATTATTGTAATTTTTGGCAAAATATTTACTATGCATAAAAACGCTTTTATAAAGGCTATTTAAATGACTAATTACAAATTTCTAATTTCTAATAATCCGCCAGCTGGCGGATAAATGTCAAATTTACCCGTAAGATAATTTTACGATATAATATTGTAAAAATCTAATATGATGAATATCTAACGGGGTGAACAAATATCAAAAATTGATCTTAAAGAATCTCCAATACGGGGTCATAATAAATTGGGATTATCAAATAATTGGACATTTGGGCTTTGTCATTTTATTTGACATTAGAAATTTGAATTTAGAAATTATTAATTTTGAATTATGAATTTAATCGGTGATTATCGGTGTAAACCAATGGTTAAATAAATTCCTTTTTGGTTCTGGCTCGTCCAGGTTAGGATTTAAAAATATATTTTCATTTTTTGGTAAAAATTAAAATTCGTTGTTAATTGATGTTTTCTGTGATTAACAAAAATTAATCTCTATGTTCTCTAAAGTGAAATCTTGGGGTAAAAGATGATAATAAAAGCTGAAAAAATTTGTAAAAGTTATTTTGAAGGCATAAAAGAAAAGGAACTAATAGTACTTGATAATTTAGATTTTGAAATGGAGAAAGGAAAGATTGTCTCAATTACCGGAATATCCGGTAGTGGGAAGAGCACACTTTTGCATATTCTCGGTACACTTGATAAACCAAACAAAGGAAAAATTTATTTTAATGGAAACGATATTGGAAAATTGTCGGATAGAGAATTGGCACGATTTCGTAATAGAAATATTGGATTTGTATTTCAATTTCATCATCTTTTGCCAGAATTAACATCTATTGAAAATGTTGCAATGCCTATGTTAATTTCCGGAAAATCATATATTGAAAGTTTAAGTGCTGCTGATTTACTACTTTCAAAATTAGATTTATCTGATAGGAAAGATCATTATCCAAATCAATTGAGTGGGGGAGAGCAACAAAGAATTGCTGTGGCAAGAGCATTAATTAATAATCCAGAACTGATTTTAGCAGATGAACCAACTGGAAATCTGGATAAATATCACAGTGAGGAGTTGATAGAGTTACTTTGGGAATTAAACAAAATGTTTTCAATATCACTTCTGCTCGTTACTCATAATGAAGGTTTAGCAGAAAGAGCGGAAATTTTGTACAAACTCTCAGATGGTAGATTAAAACTTAGAACTCGTTCATAAAGAGCATAGAAAATGCTTATATTGGGATATTTTAATGTTTAATATAATTTCAAAATTGCGTGTTTTAACTTTTAAGTTCGAAATTAGCGGATGAATTATATATGCGAAAAAGAAAATGGCTAATAATCGTTGTAGCAATTCTTTTGCTAATTAATCTTCTATTCTTTCTGTTCTCTCGCTTTGTTGATATTAAAACATATTTATCAGATGCTCTTACAGAAAAACTTGGCTCTAAACTAAATGCTGATATTGACTTCAAAAGATTCAATTTTACAACTAAATTTATACAGATTACAGACATTGAGGTTCATAATATAGAAAATGAATATAACTTTACTTCCAGGCAATTGTATTTTGAATATAATTTCTGGGATTTAATTTTAAACCATTTTAATATAACGAAAGCTATAAGAAAAATAAGATGTTTTTCACCAATATTTTCATATAATATTCAACCTGAAAAAATGAAAAAGAATATTGGTAATTACAAGATTGGAAACTTTTTAAAACAACTTAGTTATATTTCAATAATAAATGGAACAATTAATATAAAATGTAAAAAGAAACTTAAGTTTCAAGAAAAACTGAATTTTGTTAAGTTGAAATTAAAAAAAGACGGAGACCGATGGGAAATTAATTTTTCAGCAGAGCATTCAGATGATAAAGGGAAAATCAACATAGCTGGAATCTATGAAAAGGAAAGTTCTGATTTTGATGTGTCAATGACTGACTTCACACTCCCACAAATTGAAATCAATAAGATGAAACTTCAGAATGGTAAAATTAATATGATGCTGCCGATAAGAAATGGGAAAATAGATTCTGGAATGATTTCAGCGGATTCCCTTAATTTGGAAGTTGAAGACCAAACAATTTTTGCAAGTGATATAAATTGCAATCTGTATGAAAATGAATTAGTTTTTAATAAAGAGGCTAAAATAAGTTGGTTTGATTATGATAGTTTTATCACTGGCAAAATAATTAACTATCTTACAAAGGATCCAGAATTTGATTTAAAGATTCGCTCAGGTAGTATTGATATAGGAAAATTTAGTCCAGGAATAAATGGTATTTTATCATTTAAAGGCAGGATAAAGGACAAATTCAGTGATTATAGAATTGAATTAAAGTATCAATGCCCATCAATTAAAGCCTATTCGCAAAATATTAAGAGTTTATCAGGAAATGTTTCTTATCAGAAAGACATAGTTGACTTTCATTCCGGCAAATTTGCAATAAAAGATAATCCAGTAAGTTTTTTAGGCAATATTACTTTAAATAAAAATAATTTAAAAGATTCTGAAATCAAGTTTAGATTATCAGCCACTCAATTTCAATACCCATTTAAAAACCTGGAATTTAATGGCAATGTAGTTACCCAACTATCTGGCAATATAAAAAATCCCAGGTTGGTAGCAGATATTTCTGAACTTGAATTATCTAAACAGATTATTGATTTAAATCATTTAAGTGGAAAAATAAAATTAATTGACAATAAACTAATGTTTACATTTCGTAATTCTGATTACTCAATCACATTATCCGGACAAGGAAATAATATACTTTCTCAATCCGTCGGGACTGAGTTTTCAATGAACATTAAAAGTGATAACCTCTCATTAAATAGATTATATAAAGATAAATTTAGATGGCTGAAAGAGTTTGAACCTAATTTAGATTCAGATATAAATATTTCAATGAGCTCTGAAAATGTGAACTGGAATGGACTTTTGAATTTTCCAGAACAAAAAAATAATCATATAAATGGCAAGATTATTTTATCTGGAAATTATCCATTAGAAAGTGAAAATAATAAAGGAATTATAAAATTACATTCTGATAGTTTAAGAATTCAGGATAAAAATTATTCATTAAATTGTATAGCAACAACTCATGCAGATTCTATTCTCTTGAAAAAAATTTCCATTGATGATGCTATTTTTCTTACAGGAAAATTTACTCTACCGATAAATAACAAAAAGACCTTTTATTATAAAGGTTCTATGCAGTTGACTGCTCTTTCTATTAATAAAGTTAACAATATTTTCTCATTGTCTGGTGATAGACAAGAAATTTTGGGTAATATTAACGGAAGAATAGAGTTTGCGAGTGATAAGGATACACTTATAACAGGCAATATACAAGTTGATAGCCTTTTATTTAATGATAAAATTAATCCATTAGGTGCATATTTGTCATTTGACTTAAATGACAAAAAAATGTTAAACTTTAATAATATTAAGATACATAATGACAAAAAGGATATATTTGAAGGGAATGCAAGCATTTCTTTATCTAACAGAAACTTATTTAATCTATATGGCAAAGGAAATAACATCAATATAAAAGATGACTTATTGGATGCACCTTTTTATGGTGTTGGAAATTACGAAATACTTACCACAGGGACTTTACACAAGCCAAGACTTCTTTGCAATTTTGATTTAAAAGATGGTAAAATATTCACAACAAAGTATGATACTTTATCTGCTCAATTTTTTCAGGATAATGAAATTTTTTATCTAAATAACTTTAAAATTGTTAAATCAGAGAAATATAAAGCAACAGCCAAAGGAAACTACAGTTACAACTTTTTTGAAAAGCAATTTTATGATAATCCTGACAGACTTAATATATCAGTTGAAGGAGATTATCTTTCAATAATTGCTAATTATATAGATAATATTAACCAAGCATCAAGTAGCACAAAGTTGAATCTAACATTAGCGACTAAAGAGAAAAAGGTCGTATTGAAATCAGGAGCATTGGACATTAAAGATGGTGAGATGCAAATAAAGGGTCAACCAGAAAGATTAAAAGAAATAAATCTACATGCAGACTTGGCAGAGAATCAGATTAAAAAATTAGAAGGGTCAATAAAAATTGGTGATGGAAAATTATTAATATTGAATAGTTTTGAAGATGAATCGCGAAATATTAACATTGGTGGACTTGAATTTGGAACTATTCTCCTAACTACGGATAAAAAAGGAATTTCTGTCCATATATCTGATTATATGCCAGAAAGAGCGTTGGTTGACATTCAATTGAAAGGTTTTAAAGATGAATTTTTTAGAATTTATAATGAAGACGATGCTTTCAAATTTTCTGGTAAGATTCTTCTTGCAAATGGCAGGATTACAAATCCGCCGCGTAAAGCTGGAACTAATTTATTTGGTTCTGATGTGCCAATAAATTATAATTTTGATTTGGTATTTCAAAAAAATATGTGGTTTACTTATAATGCCATAAATCTTTATATTGATCATGATAATTTTATAAGCTTTCGCACAAATCCAGAAAACAAGAAGACAGATGTTTACTTTGATGCTAACTCCCATAGAGGTGAAATTAGATTGTTTGGCGAAACATTCAAGGTCGATAATGTGGAAATAAAGAAAGGTCAATTTGATAAAAGAATTCAAATTAACGCTGACTTTCAAAAGAAAACCCCTGATGGTTCTACGATATACTTAAATTTGACATCTGCAGAGGAAAATAAATTAGGTAAAAAAGTTTATCCATCTGATTATGGTAATTTTAGAATTACACTTCATAGTGATAATCCAAAAGATGTTACTATGCTCAGCATCTTATCAAAACTTCATTATGGTAAAAATATCAATGAACTTTCTGAAGAGGAGATGAGTAATTTATACAGAGAGGAGGCAATTAAAATCGCCAGTGATGAATTAGGAAATCTATTGTTTGGTTCAATACTGATGCCTGTTGAAAGTACAATTAGACAATTTCTTGGTTTAGATTTCTTCAGGCTTAAGACTGGCTTTATGGGAAATATTATGCGGGAGAGTGGCTTGATAATTTCAGAAGAGGATCTAATGCCAGAAACTGAGCCTGAATCCCAATTTGAGAGGATTTCGGAATTGAGTAAAGATATTATTCTTGAGAATCTATCCGTTACTATGGGAAAATATATTACACCTAATTGGTATATCAACTATGAGGCTTTAGTTCAAAAAGAATTGACATCAAGTAAGGCAATCAAAATTGGAGTACAGCACGAAATATCTTTTAGATATGATTTACCTCTTAATTTCCGTCTGACATATCTTTATAGATTTTCTCCTAATACAGGTGATGACATACAAAGGATTTCACTTGAAACAGTTATTAATTTTTAGACAAATTCGGCAAAAATTGACAATTTAATTAATTATTCCAAAAAACTTTACTAATAAATTTCAAATGGCAAATTGTGGAATAAATAAAATATGGAGTTAAAGATTAGAAATTATATGAGAATAAAGATATTTTTATTTTTAATATTTTTTGCTTTTTCTGCTGTTTGTTTCTCAGCTTATGATTATAAATACATTACTGATATTTCTGTATTTGGAAACATTAATGTTAGTACCAAACTAATTGAATCTACCTCTGGTCTTGCTCCTGGAGATATTTACTCTCAAGAAAATATATCTCAAGCAATAAAAAGTATTTACAAGTTAGGTCTATTCAAAAAAATTGATATTAATAAAGTTGATTCTGAAAAAGGTGTGGAAATCATTATAAAGGTTGCAGAATATCCGATTATTCAAGAGATACTTATTACTGGTAATAAAAAGATAAAAAACGAAGATATTAGAGCGGCGATAAATATTGTAAAAGGGGATTATTGGTCAGACGAAAGAAAGTTTAAAACACAAAATCATATTCTCTCGCTGTATTATGATAAAGGGTATAGACTGGCATCTGTAAGTTTTGATGAGAAGGAACTACAATCAAATAAGATTGGATTAACAATTTTAATTAATGAAGGCCAAAAAGTTACAGTAAAAGAGATAAGATTTATTGGAAATAATCAAGTAGGTGACAAGAAGCTTAGAAAGATTATCAAAACAAAGAGAAATAGTTTATTCCGGTCAGGTGAATTTAAACTGGAGAAGTTTGAGCAAGACATTATAAGAATTGAAGATTATTATCACTCAAAGGGATTCATTGATGCAGCAGTTAAAAGTTGGGATTCTGAGTATGATGATAAAGGAAATCTTATTCTTAAGATAGAAATTTATGAAGGAAATCAATACAAAATTGGTTCTGTTACAGTTGAAGGAAATTACCGATTTAGCGATCAAGATATTCTGAATCAATTTAAGTTCAAGTCAGGTGAGATTTTTGATCAAGAAAAGTTTAATAATAAACTGAATATAGTGCACTCTTTATATTATGAAGAAGGATATATTTATTCTACTATTAGTCAAGATATAAAAAAAGAAAATGATTATCTTAATATAATTCTTAACATTTCTGAAAATACTCGTGCAAGGGTTCGCAAGATATATATTAAGGGAAACACAAAAACGAAAGAGAAGATTATCCGAAGGCAACTCGCAATTGTTCCTGGTGATTATTTTCGCCAGTCCTTATTAATGCGGAGTCAAAGGAATATTTATAATCTTGGTTTTTTTGAACCGAATATTGGATTAGATTATCGTCAAATTAATGATAAAGGTGATATTGATTTGATTTTCATTGTTAAGGATAAGCAATCTGGTACTGCAAATGCTGGAGTTAGTTTTGATCAAAGGGATAAATTAGTTGGTTTTATCTCTTTTGCACATAACAATATATTAGGAAATGCATGGCGGCTTGCCTTACAATGGGAATTCAGTGGAATAAAGCAAAACTATAACATAAGTTTTACTAACCCATATTTATTTGATACAAATACACTTATTGGTTTTGATATATATCATACAAAGAGAGATTGGAATGACTGGAATTATAGAATTTATAGAACAGGAGGTGGCATTCGTATTGGCACAATGATTCCCTGGATTGATTATTCAAAGATTACTTGTGGTTACTCACTTATACAAAAAAAATATGAAATTCTCAATTCCGGGGATGAGGTCTCACATGACCTTCAAGAGTTGGTTGATAAAGGCTTTCAATTAACAAATAATATTTTTGTTACTTTAGAAAGAGATGGAAGGGATAATATTCTTCGTCCAAGTGAAGGCTCACTTATAAGATTATATACTGAATTGGCAGGAGGTCCAATAGGAGGTAATGAAAATTATTATAAAGAAATCGTTCAAACTAATTGGTATTTAAAACTTTTTTGGAAAGTCGCATTAGGGATGAAGTGGAGAATAGGTTATGTTAAAGAGTTTGGAGAATCAGATAATGTGCCGCCTGATGAAAGATTTTATCCTGGTGGAACTGGTCCTGATGGAATAAGAGGATATGCAGATAGAAGTGTCATTCCTTCATTAGAAGGTGGCAGAGCAGAATTGATCTGTTCATCTGAGGTTACTTTTCCAATCTCTGGGGACCAGATAATCGGAGTGCTATTTCTTGATGCTGGAAATTCGTATAATTATCTTTCAGAAATGAATGTACGTGGATTGAAAAAAGGTGCAGGCATCGGTATAAGAATAATGTCGCCTATGGGCCTAATCGGATTTGATTATGCCTACGGCTTTGATAAAGAAGCTAAGAATAAGTGGCAAACCCATTTTCAATTTGGAACAACTTTTTAAAAGGTTCCAATCTTACAAAAGAATAAAATATTAAGTAAAATTTATTAGATTATATCAGATAAAAAAGGAGCTTAAGATGTTAAAAACTATGTTTAGTCTTTGCCCGTCCCGATTTTTCGGGAATTCCTCTGGGAAAAAGATGATTCTTTACTTTATGATTTTCTTGCTTGTTGTCCCAGTATTAAACGCAGGTGATTTTAAGATAGCATTTGTAGATGTTGACCGTATCTATAATGAATTGACAGAAGTGGCTGAAGCAGAACAACAGTTTCAACAGAAAGTAAACGAATGGGATAGGGAATTAGCTGAAAAAGAGGACGAGATAACATATTTGGAGGAAGAATATGCTAACCTTCCGCCAATCGTTACTGATAAGGTAAAAAAAGAAAAACAAGATCTTATTCAGCAAAAAAAGAGAGAATTGTATGAACTTCATAATGAACTTATTAATCGGGCTGATGAAAAACAACTTGAATTAATGAAGCCCATAAGTAAAAAAGTCCGTGAGACTATTAATACTATTGCTGAAGAAAAGGGCTTTGATATGGTTTTGAATTCAGCACAAGGAAGTGTTGTTTATGCAAAAAATGAAGAAATGGATATAACAAATTTAGTTTTACAAAAGTTAAAAGAATCCACTGAATAATGAAAGTTTTTAAGAATTCTATTACTCTCGCACAGGCTAAGAGAATTGCTCAAGGTGAACTTATATTAGTTAAGGGCTCGGTTCTCAATTCTGTTGCAAGCTTAAAAGACGCGGATGCTTCTTCAGTAGCTTTTTTTCAAGACGAAAAATATTTGAGTTCTTTCATAAAATCAGAAGCAGGTCTTATAATCATACATAAAGACGAAGACCTTTCTAAAATTCCAAGTAGGAATTACATCCTGTGTGAAAAGCCATATCTTTCCTTTTTAAGGATAGTAAAATTTTTTTTAAAACAAGAGACTAAAAAAATATCAGGTACGGATGTCCATCCAAGTGCTGTCATTGATTCTTCTGTTGTTCTACCCAAAAATATCAAAATGTCTTCTAATGTTGTTATAGAGCAAAGGGTAAAGTTAGATGACAGGATAGAGATTGAAGCCAATACTGTTGTAAAACGCGATTCACAGATTGGAGAAGGTTCTCATCTTTTCCCTAATGTTGCCATTTATGCAGAAACAGTGATTGGAAAAAATGTAAGAATCCACGCTGGTAGTATAATTGGCTCGGATGGTTTTGGCTATTTATGGGATGGAGCAAAACATCAGAAGATACCACAAATCGGTAGAGTAATAATTGAAGATGATGTAGAAATCGGAGCTAATGTTACTATTGATAGAGGAACATTGAGTGATACAATTATAAAAAAAGGAACTAAAATTGATAATTTAGTTCAAATTGCCCATAATGATATAATTGATAAAAATGTTATTCTTTGTGCTCAAGTGGGTATAGCAGGAAGTTCAGAGATAGGAGAAAATTCAGTCTTAGCAGGACAGGTCGGCATTGCAGATCATATTAAGATAGGAAAAAGAGTTAAAGTTGCAGCTCAATCTGGTGTATCAAAAAATATTGAAGATGATAAGATTATTTTTGGTTATCCCGCTGTTGATGTGAAATTACAGAAAAAAATCATACTTGCTATGAGGGAATTGCCAGAAATTCGGAAGTATTTTCACAAATTGATGAAAGAGGATAAGAATGTTTGAAAGCATAGAAAATCAACAAACTGTTAAAAATCCTACAAGCTATACTGGTATTGGATTGCATACAGGGAAAATATGCACAGTGACTTTCAAACCAGCACCTGCAAATACAGGTATTATTTTTCGTAGGGTAGATTTGCCAGGGAAGCCAGAAATTCCCGCTGACCTCAAACATGTAACCAGCCTTGAAAGAGGTACAAATATTGGTATAAAAGAAGTTAAGGTTTCTACAATTGAGCATGTTTTAGCTGCAATAAGGGGTTTAGAAATAGACAACATTATTGTTGAGGTTGATGGCGAAGAGCTTCCAGTTGCAGATGGCAGCGCTATTGAATTTGTCAAGGCACTTCGTAAGAGTAAGATAGTTGAGCAAGATGCTGAACGAAAATACCTTGCAATTACAAAGCCAATGTCTTTCTCAGTCCCTGAACATAATGTTGATGTCGTCGTTGTCCCATCAGAATCTTTAAAAATCACTTTTTTTATTGATTTTGACCATCCTAATTTTAAACCTCAATACACTTCTATGGTTTCGTTAAGAGATGAATTTGAGGAAGGATTTGCATCAGCCAGGACATTCTGCTTTGTAAAGGATATAAAATCGCTCAGAGCAGCAGGATTAATAAAAGGTGGCAGTTTAGATAATGCTGTTGTAATTGGAGAAGATGATATGTCTGACCCTGAATTTCAAGAATTAAAAGAACTTTTTGGTTTTAAAGGTAAGTTGAAATTGAATGAAGATAAGATACTTAATTCCAAACCATTGCGTTATTATAATGAGTTCGTCAGGCATAAAGTCGTAGATTTAATAGGAGATCTCGCATTGCTTGGCATCCCTCTAAAAGGGCATATTCTTGCTGCTCGCTCTGGACATAAAACTAATATTGAATTAATAAAGAAGATTCGTAAATTATATGAAAATGAGATTCTTAAAGCTAAATACCAGAAAAAACTTGTAAAAGGTGTAGTTTTTGACAATGAAGCAATTAAACGTATCTTACCTCATCGCTATCCATTCCTATTAGTTGATAAAATAACAGGGTTTGTAGCCGGAGAAAATATAGTTGGGGTGAAAAATGTCTCAACCAATGAACCATTTTTTCAAGGACATTTCCCAGGACATCCAGTTATGCCCGGGGTGTTGATTATAGAAGCTATGGCTCAAACTGGTGGAATATTAATTCTTAATGAGTGTGAGAACCCGCAAGACTATGTTGCTTACTTTGTCTCAATAGATAAAGTTAAATTCCGAAAACCTGTTGTGCCTGGTGATAGGTTGGAGTTCAAAATGAGATTAGTAAAATCTAAAGTAGGTATGACAATTATGGAAGGCAAGGCTTATGTTGATAATGAGCTTGTTTGTGAAGGCGTTTTTAAAGCAAAGGTTGTAAAGAAATGACAATCAAAATTCATCCTACAGCAATTGTTGATAAAAATGCAGAAATAGAAGAGGATGTAGTTATAGGACCTTTTACAATTATTGGGCCTGAAGTTAAAATCAGAAAAGGCGTACAGATAGCTTCTAATGTCGTTGTTGATGGCAGAACCGATATAGGCAAAAATTGTCGTATCTTTCACTCCGCTGTGATTGGCACAATACCGCAAGACCTGAAATATAAAGGTGAAAACATAAAAACGATTATTGGAGATGGAACTGTAGTTAGAGAATTTGTGACTATAAATCGTTCTACCAGTGTAGACTATCCAACAAAGATTGGTGAGAACTGTTTACTAATGACACATACGCATATAGCTCATAATTGTCAACTAGGAAATCATGTTATTATAGCAAATTGTGTTAACCTTGCAGGACATGTTCTGATTGAGGATAGAGCATCAATTGGTGGAATGACACCAGTTCATCAATTTGTTAGAATTGGATGCTATTCTTTCATAGGTGGGTTTTCAAGGATTACCCAGGATGTTGCCCCCTATACAAAAGGCACTGGAATTCCTTATAAAACAGTCGGATTAAATTCAGTTGGATTAATGCGAAATGATTTTCCGAAGAAGACGAGAATTCTCTTAAAAAAGACATATAGAATATTTTATAATTTCCATCTAAATACCACTCAGGCAGTCAATAAGATTCAAGATGATGTAGAGATAATTGATGAGGTTGCACATTTTTTAGAGTTTGTCCAGAACTCTAAAAGAGGCATTGCTAAATAATAAAAATGTTAAAATATAATAAAAAATTTGACAAGTATAAAACTAATGCTAATTTATGTGACACAGAAGTTTCATAAAAAGATCTTGGAGGATTATATGACAAAGCAAGAGTTGATTGAAAAGGTTGCGATGGGAATTGATGTTTCCAAAAAGAAGGCAGGTGATGCTATCAACACAATTCTTGATAGTATTAAGCTAAGTTTGGAAAGAGGCGAAAAGGTGACACTTGTTGGTTTTGGTACTTTTAGTGTGGTAAAAAGGGCTGCACGTATTGGTGTAAATCCTGCAACAGGTGCCAAAATTAATATTCCAGCCACCAAAGTAGCCAAATTCAAACCCGGAAAAAAATTGAAGGAAGCTGTAAAGTAGTATTATTTTCATAAAAAAGCAAGGGGAATGCCCTTCTCCTTGCTTTTTTTATACAAACTAATTAGGATTCAAAATGAAATTTTCAATTGAAAAAAATCAAATCTTAAATAAAATACAATTTATAAACAGTATCGTTCCAATTCGGAATCCATTACCAATTCTTACAAACATATTGCTTGAAGCTGATGAAGAAAACAATATCATTAGATTATCCTCTACAGATTTGGAAGTTACTGCTGTTTCAGAAATAGAATGTCAGGTAAAAGAAGGTGGGAAAATTGCAATTCCGGCCAAAAATATTACAGAGATAATCAGATATATTCCTGAAGACGAAATTCATTTTTCTGTAAAAGAAAATAAATGTAGGATTAAATGTCTTAATACGGATTTCAGTTTAATTTGTGCAAATCCAGAAGACTTTCCAGAAATCCCAGAAAGAAACTGGGAAAGTAGTTTTACAATCAATGCTAAATTGTTTTCTAAGATAGCTGAAAAAACATCTTTTGCTGTTGCTGACCAATTTGGACGCCCCGCATTCTCTGGAATTCTTTGGGAATTAGATGAGCATTTACAGAAAATGGTCGCTACTGATGGAAAAAGATTGGGAAAATATGAAATCCAACTTCCACTAAATATTGAGAAGAGAAGCATAATTATGCCAATCAAAGGACTAAATCTTGTCCGAAGAATAATTACTGATGAGATTCCAGATTTGAGAATACTTGCAGAAGAAAGTGCTATTAGCTTTGATTATAACTCATATAAAATCTATTCCCGCTTAATTGAAGCTAATTATCCTGACTATGAAGCTGTTATTCCATACGACAATTCCAAAATCGTTGAGATAGATTTAGAGTCATTAAAAAATGCTGTTCATCGGGTTTCTCTGCTTGCTTCTGAAGACACCTTTACTGTAATGCTGAATTTTTCAAAAAATCAATTAGAGATTTCCTCTGAAGATGTTGAGAAAGGTTCGGCAGATGAAATTTTGGAAATCAGTGCTGAATCAACTAAAATTGAAAGTTTTCAGATTGGTTTTAACTATAAATATTTGTTGGAAATATTAAATCTTATTGATAGCGAAAAGGTTCAAATTAAATTTGAGAATAGTTTAGACCCAGTATTATTTTACAATACAGAATATCCTGAAAACGAAGAGAATGTTTTTCTACTAATGCCTTTAAGATTGTCCGAGAGCACATAATTTCTTGTATAAAAAGTTGATAATAAGCACCAGTTTTCTAATTGGTGCTTTTTTATTTGTGACGATTTACTGCTCGCCTTCCAGCCATACGCCTGGTTTTAATTTCATATTTTCTGAAGATATCAAACTTTTGAGCATATAGTTTATATGGAATCTTGATTCTGAATCTTGAAAAATTGTTGTTGTATTTTTTGCTTAAAATTTCTGCGTTGCTGTATAAGAATGAAACTAATTTTTGATTATTATTTGGAATTTTCAGATTAACTCTTTGCTTCCTTTCAGATAAGATTTTTTCAATATATTTTTCAATCTCTTCAAAAGATTCGCCTGATTTGGCTGATACAAATACAGAGTTTGGAAAATCCATCTTTAATTTTTTCTTTGTAAAAAGGAACTGATACCTTGGCAGTAAATCAATTTTATTAAAAACAAGTAGCATCTCGTGATCTTCCGCCCCAATTTCCTTCAAAGTAGAAAAAACTGTTTCTATATATTCATACAATTTTGGATGATAAATGTCAATTATATGAAGAAGTAAATCAGCGTTTATTACTTCTTGCAAAGTAGCATGAAAAGCAGAAACTAAGTATGGAGGAAGTTTACGAATAAAACCAATTGTATCTGAAATAGTAATTTTATCTTTAGAAGATAATGTTTTACCTTTTGTCGTTGTATCCAAAGTAGCGAATAATTTATTAGCAGTATAAATGTTGGATGATGTTAACTTATTCAATACAGTAGTTTTGCCAGCATTAGTATAACCAACGATTCCAACTGAAAAAAGATTCCTTCGTTTTTTCCGTTTAATCTTAGTGGTTTTTTCAACAATTTTTAGCTTTGACTTAAGGAAAGAAATCCTATCATTAATTCGTCTTCGGTCAACCTCTAATTGTTTTTCACCTGGACCGCGAAAGCCAATACCACCTTCTATTCTGGAGAGATGACTCCATTTTCCTTTAAGTCTGGAGAGATTATACTCAAGTTGTGCTAACTCAACCTGAAGCTTACTTTGTCTGGTTTTTGCATGTTGAGCAAATATATCTAAGATTAATTGTGTGCGGTCAATTATTTTTAGATTTGTAATTTTTGATAGATTTCTATCCTGAGAGGGTGACAGATTATCATCAAAAATTATGACATTTGCTTGCTTATTTTTCGCAAGTTGAGCTACACTTTTTGCTTTTCCAGAACCAATATAATATACAGAGTGTGGATGAGGTCTTGCCTGTTTTTCAACCCCAACTACTTCCACATTTGAAGTTTCAGTTAAAAGTGATAATTCCTTTAATGATTCTTCAACATCATAACTTGTTTTATCTTCGGTTTGAAGACCAACTAAAATTGCTTTTTCAGTTTTTACTTCAGTATTAAAAATGCCTTACCTCACGGAAATAGTTTATCTTAGAAGCAGCATCTTCTGGCTAACTTTGGTTTTCCCATCAATTTCCAGTTTATAAAGATATATTCCACTTGGGACTGGTTTACTTTTTTCGTCAGTTCCATCCCATTCTGCTTCAATAACTCCTAACCCCTTACCTCTATCCCTGATTAAATCGGGGACTAACTCTTTCACCAATTGCCCTGTTAAATTATAAACTTTTATCTTTGTGGGCTTTGCGGCCTTTGTGTTGAAAAAAGAAATCGTGGTTGAGCCAGTAAAAGGATTAGGGAAGTTTATCAATTGATATTCATATTTTTCAGCTATTTCTGGCAAGTGGTCAATGCTTGTTAAATCAATATCCAGAACCGTGGCTAATTCAATTGGGTCAATCTCTCCTTGATTAGTGCTACCTGCGTAAGCAAAGCGTCCATGAGATATATAGTGTAATCCAATAATTGGAAAGTTTAGTGAAGTTCCTTGTATAGGATTGATAATATCAACATAACCCATATTTACTTCTTGTCCACATATATTGCATGTTTCTAATCCCCAAACTTCACAATATTCCAAATAAACATGATCAGTAGGAGGTGTTCCTCCAAAATAAGTAGTTGGCAAATCGCTGATATGCTCAATTATTGCTTCGGTAATTTCCTGTCCATCATCAATTCCTATATTGTGAGTGTTGGGATTTTCAGGATCAGTCTCAAAATATAATTCAGAAGGGTTATTCAGTCCATCATTGTCATTATCATTCAAAGTAGTTACAGAAAGATGGTCAATATCAAGTGGTGATAAGACCTCTTTCAAAAGTTCAATATCAATACGAGTAGTATCCTGTCCAATAGCATAAGAGAAACTGCCATGCTCCATAAAATGGAGTGCCATATAAGGAATATCTATTTCAAGATTACGAAGAGGATTATACACAGCAACATATCCCATATTGAACCATTCTCCACAAATTGGGCATTGATAAATTCCATAAACATAATTATCAATAGCATAGCAGGTGGTATCAGATGTTTCTCTGGGTAAGGAATCAATTATGGTTTTGTATGATTTTGCGATTGAGTCTGCAGAAGTAGGATACAAACTAAAATAATGAGTCCCCAAAAGGATTTCCTCTCTGTAACTAAGATAGTCGTTATCTGGGTTATCAGCAACTGGTAACCAGTGGTCCTCAGCAAGAAGAGATACTCCTGAAGCTAATAAAAAAGCAGCAGCTACTGGTAATGCTTTTCTGCCAAGATTTGCAATATGATGTGGCAAAAGTTTTACCTCTGCTTCTGAAAATAATTGTTTGCATTCATTGTGAACTTTCTGATAATATGGAATAAGCGAAGGTGTAATCCTGCAGTGTGGACAAACCCAGTGAAAAAGTATTTCCTGTTCTTTGCCAATATATGGATTTTTTGTGTATCCGTTTTCAACAAAGTTTTTTACACAACAAGAAGGATAGCCAAAAAGAAATCCTTCCTTTTCCCTGTCAGATTGTTGTATTGCAACAGGTTGATTATCAAAGTTTTTCAGATAGATGTCTATGTATCTGGATTTAGTGCTAAAGATAGTTTCGGAAGTATGTTTTCCGTTCAAAAGTTTTCTCTGCACAGTTTCTACTTTTAGGTCATGTTTCTTCAAAATTCTGACTTCTTTTGAAGAAGTTCTTTTCTCCCAGCGGCTTAAAGGCTTTATTTGTTTTTTTGTCAGCATTGCCAAGTAAGCCAACTGGAAGTCTAATTTTGTCAGCGAATTTTTCATCTTTTCCTCTTAAGAAGCAAAAAATATTTTATGATAAAAATTGTCAAGGAAATTCATTAAAAAAACTAAAAATTTGACTTAAAAGTGTGAATTTAAATTTAGTGTTATAAGTTTTTCATAGAGGAAGTATAAATATGGATGTAAAAAACAATATTATAGAAATTCTAAAGAAAGAAGCACGAGCAATATTAGAAATTTCAGAAAAGGTGGATGATAATGTAAATAAAGCTATTGAGCTGATTATGAATTGTAAAGGAAAAATAGTTATAACTGGTATAGGAAAAACAGGGATAATTGGTCGTAAGATTTCTGCAACTCTGGCGAGCACGGGAACTCCATCAATATACCTTCATCCTGCAGAAGGAATACATGGTGATCTTGGAATGGTAGATTGCAAAGATGTTGTTGTTATGATTTCTAATAGTGGAGAAACTCAAGAACTAATTGATATTATTCCGTTCTTCAAAAAGCATCAGAACGGCATTATCTGTTTGACAAGTAATTGTAAATCTACCTTAGCAAAATTGAGTGATGCTATCATTTATATTGGGGTGCCAAAGGATTTTGAACCATTAGGATTAGTGCCAATGGCAAGCACCACAACCGCTCTTTCTATGGGTAATGCTCTTGCTACAATTGTCCTTAGAAAGAAGAATTTTCAGAAAGATGACTTTGCTCTTCTTCATCCAGGTGGTATAATTGGTAAGAGATTGCTCCTAAAAGTTAATGATATTATGCATTCTAAAGATGAAAATCCGGTAATTGATTCTCATAAAAAACTTAAAGATGCAATTCTTGTTATGACTTCAAAGGGGCTTGGATGTGTGAGTATTATTGATGACTCTGGAAAATTGGTTGGTATAATAACAGATGGCGATTTGCGTAGAATCTTGCAAAAATATGATAATCCATTGGAGTTAGAAGTTAATCTGCTGATGACAAAAAATCCAAAATCTATTACACAAAATAGTTTGTGCATAAATGCTCTCAATTTAATGGAAGAATATGCAATTACTATGATACCTGTTGTTGATAATGATAATAAACCTATTGCAATGATTCATATGCACGACTTGATAAAAGCTGGTTTGGTTTAATATAAAATAATATGTAGGAGAAGAGATGTCTTTTGATTTTAAAGGAAAAAGCTTATTAACTCTAAAAACACTATCTAAAGAGGGGATAGCATATTTGATTCTAAATGCTATTGAGTTAAAGAAAGCAAAAAAAACACACACATTACAAAAGAAGCTTGAAGGAAAAAATATCGCTTTGCTTTTTGAGAAAACTTCCACACGAACTCGCTGTGCTTTTGTAACTGCTGCTTATAATGAAGGTGCGCATGCAGAATTCCTTGGAAAGAATGATATTCAATTTGGGAAGAAAGAAACTATTGAGGACACTGCAAGAGTTCTTGGAAGAATGTTTGATGGTATTGGTTTTCGCGGATTTGAACAAAAAACAGTGGAATCTCTTGCAAAATATTCTGGAGTTCCAGTTTGGAATGGACTTACTGACCTTTATCATCCAACACAAATTTTAGCAGATTTTATGATTGTGCAGGAACAATTTGGTTTTTTAAAAGGTGTAAAATTCGCTTATGTCGGTGATGGAAGAAATAATGTCGCAAATTCATTAATGATTGGTGCATCAAAAATGGGTATGGACTTTCGTATTGTGGCTCCAAAATCATTGTTCCCACAAAAAAAACTCGTTGAAGAATGCCTATTATTTGCAAAAGATAGCGGTGCAAAGATAACTATTACTGATTCTGTAGATGAGGGTGTGAAAGGTTGTAAAGTAATTTATACAGACATCTGGGCTTCTATGGGCGAAGAGGATAAAATTGCAGAAAGAATTGCTCTCCTAAAACTATATCAGGTTAATATTGATATGATAAAGAAAACAGAAAATGATAATACGATATTTATGCATTGCTTGCCTTCCTTTCATAATCTTGAAACAGAAACAGTAAAGAAATATCCAGAAATTTGCGAGGTAACAGATGAAGTCTTTGAAAGTAAATATTCCAGAGTTTTTGACGAAGCAGAAAACCGTGTTTGGACAATCCAAGCAATTATGGTGGCAACTCTATGAGTGGCAGTCGGCAGCAGCAGTGGCAAAAAGCAAAAAAAGATTAAAGATTGAAAGATTAAAGATTAAAGGTAAACCTACTTCGCTGAAGCTTCGTAGGTCAAGAAGGAAAGTAGCACGGATCCCCGCGTCCGCGGGGACTGTTCCGTAAAAGGCAAAAGTGAAGAAGAAAATAGTCTATTGTATATTTATTTTCTTGCTTTTATTTAATTTCCTCCAAGCAGATGAGTGGAAATTATCATACAAATTAGATGTCCCGATTATTATCTCCTCTTTGGGTTTAGATTTATCTGCCAATTCATATAAAAGAACGATTGATGGGCTTTCATACGATAAAATCAAGGAATTGGACAAAAATAAGATTTTCGTTTTAGATAGATTTGCCGCAGATTTATATGATTTGAATTTGAAAAAAGTAAGCGATTATACCGTTTATACCAACTTTCTAATCCCAATTGGAACCTCACTTCTTATTGATAAAGAGAATTTTCTTTCAGATATGGTTATTTATGGTGAGACAATGTACTTACAAGCTGGTATAACCAAATGGTGTAAGTTTTTAACAAAAAGGAATCGTCCATATACATATAATGACCAAGCAGATAGTTCAAGAAAAAAAAATCGTGATGCAAGATTTTCTTTTCCATCTATGCATACCACAACAGCATTTTCAGCAGCAGTTTTTGGCTCATATCTATATCAGGAGAGAGGTGGACAGTATCCAACTATTTTTTGGATTGTGAATCTTTCTTTAGCAACAGCAACAGGCGTCTTACGAATTGCAAGTGGAGACCACTTTCCAACAGATATTATCGGAGGAGCAATGATTGGCTCTGCTTTTGGATATTTGATTCCAACCCTGCATAGAGCAAAAGATTCAAAAGTATCTTTTCATTTTACAGGAAATTCTATTTTTCTATCAATGAAAATATAGATAATTTGCAAAGACCTTCGGTTTGGGAAATCTTTAAGGTCTCACATTTTAAAAAATCCCCGAATAAAACTATAGATCAAACAAGATTTGTAATCTTGTTTATTTTTTCAAACATCATTATAAATGGTGTTGGATCATTTGCATTTGTCATATTTTTCTATTGTTGGGTGTCAAAGGTAGGAAAAATTCGTGCAAGTCAATGTAGTTCGTGGAAATTATTTTGATTTAAATAAAAATCCCCGAAGTGATTAACTTCGGGGATAATATATTGAGAAGAAAGAAAACCTTATCTAACTATAACCAACTTCTTTACTTCATTAAAGTTTTCAGTCTTGAGCTGATAGAAATAAACACCAGCAGATAGATTCCTTGGAGCCCATGTTTCTGTATATTCATTGACCATTCTATCTTCATTAACTATTTCTGCAACCAATTCACCTAAAACATTATACACTTTAAGTTCAACATATTTAGTATTTCCTTCAAGACCACCAACCATAAACTTAAAGTTTATCTCATTTCCAAGTTGAACAGGATTAGGAAAGCAGGGATTCAAATTTCCAGAAATAATATTCAATTCTCCATTACCATCAATATCAATTGACTTATATTTAATTGGACCGTGAATATCATTTGTTCCACCAAGATTTACTACTTCAAGCCAGTAATAATATGAGGTGTAAATATCTGCTTCTTCGTCTTTAAATGAATATGTATGCATCAGCGTTGTAGTGCCATTTCCTTTAATTATGTCGCTATTGATTTTATTAGATGGTCCGTATGTTTCTCCAATATTACGATAAATATTGAATCCAATCACATCTGTCTCACTTGCAGTTTTCCAGTTAACTGAAACATATCCCTGTTCAGCTTGGTTGATAGTATATTCTGCAGTGAATGAGGAAAGTTCTACTGGGAGGGTTTGGTCATCATTATCTCTGGGATTTATTCTATAATATGGTCCTGAATTATCCCAATCAACAACACCTGTCATCTCTTGATATGTTTCTCCAACAATTAACGAGAAAACGCCAAAATGATAATCCACATTATCACCAACATGGAAAGTATCTGAACCGCAAGAACACACATAATCATAGTTAGTATAAGAATCTACATAGAAATTTTGAATTTTTACAAGTTGACCTTCCCACTTTTCGCCAGGATTAGTATTACTTCCTAAAGTTTCATTAATATCTGAACCATCTATTATGGAAGGTCCATATGGAGAATTTCCTGATGATATAGTATTTAGTAAAGTGGGGTTTATTAATTCGCTAAGTGCGAAATATGAATGTCTCTTTGCAGTAAATAGAATTTCATCGCCAACTGCTACTAAAGCATCAAAATTCCAATCATAAATTAATACACCGTTATAGGCACCAGAAGCATCGCTAATCCAAACACTATTGTAAGCATCGTTTGCGGAAACTATTCCTTGAAATGTTGCAAGGGTGTCATTACTAATAGGTCCACCAGCAACAAGTGTATTTGTATTAGCAATGGGCATAATTCCAGCATAGAAATCGTAATTAGTACTATTGGCTGCATCTGCAATATTATCAACTGTAGTATCTCCTGTCATACTTGGTGATGCTCCTGTAAGATGAACAAGTTTTGCATTACTTCCATCAATAGTGGCAGATGAGAATGTGATAGCGGCTGTGCCTGTTAAGCTATAATCCGCTGGGTCAACAGAAGTTACATCAATATTATAAAAGACGTCTATAGCTGTGTTACTTATTGAATAAGCGCTTTCCATAACTGGCGTTGCTACACCCTCATCTGTTAAAGAAAAATCATCATAGTATACGTAACCACCAGAGGTATCTTCTGCATATACTCTAACTTCAAGATAAAATTGTGTAGCATTTGCTGGTGCTGTAACTGTGGTTGTGTAAAATTGCCAATTTGCATTATTTGTAGAATAAGAGCTTTCAATGGTTGAACCTACTGTAGAACCACTATCATCCTTCCATTTTGACCAAAGTCTTGTTTTTGCGTTATTATCATTATCAAAATAATAATAACTCAAAGTATAATCATGTCCTGCAATTATTCCAGTAATATACTCGTGCCCAAAATCTTTTGTAGAAGCTGATTGATGTGCTGCAGAATAAGTACCTCCATGAATGTTTGTAGTTTCTTGTGTTATATTTTCAACATGATCCCAATTATCAGGTATACCACCAGTCCATAATTCAAGATCACCATTTGTTACTAAATTTTGAGCAAACGCCAACGAACTAAATCCAACTACAAACAGACCAACAATTAAAGCCATTAGTATTTTTTTCATTTTTTCTCCTTTGTCCCTCCTCGATTAAATCGGGGATCATCGGGACTTTTTATTTTAAATGGTTAACATAACAATGTAAATCCACCTATTTGTGACATTATCGTTTCATACCGAAGGTATCCTTCGGATTATTTCCTATCAAATAAATTAGCATTTTATCCATACAAAAATAGAACTCATTTCTTTTCAATATTATTATACCTTTTCTCTGTTAATTATGTATAAATACCTTGTTAATTTTTGGTTAAGATTACATTTAGTTTTCATTATAATTTAGAATAAACCTTAAGCAAATTACTTTTTACTTCCAGAATAATTTTTAACAAAAAAATATTTTAAAAAATTGTTTGTCAAACTTTTTTTAATTTCTAAAAAGAAAATAAATTTTCTTGACAGGTAATTTCACAAAATTATTTGTAAATTTAGTGATTTTATTCTCAAAGTGCCCATATAAATTTTATTGAAACTTAGTTTTTAAAAATTGTGTTAATAAATATGAATGAGTCCACTATAAAAACCATTAAAATGGGTAAAATTGGCTTATTGGGTTATGTTTCCCACAACTAAAGTTGTGGGCTAACTTCCAAGCTATCATAGTGTTAGTAGAATGTAAAAAGAACCTAAATTTAACCCCTTCAGGGGTTTTTAGAGCAGACTCATGAATAATTTAGAAAAAATATCTCTTACCTTGTTAGCTGCCCTGGCGTTTGCAGTTTTTGACTTCAATATTCCTGTATGGTCTGATGAAGCCTCAGATACGAATTCTGTGGTACAAGGAAACACAGAATTTGCATTTAACCTCTATGCCAAACTGAAAGAAAAGGAAGGCAATCTATTCTTCTCTCCATACAGTATTTCAACAGCACTTGCAATGACCTATGCTGGTGCTCGGGGAAAAACAGAAAAACAGATGGCTGATGTGCTTTACTTTATATTAAAAGATGATAGTCTTTATTCTGCATTTTCAGAGCTCCAGAAGCACTTGAATACTGTGCAAGAAAAAGGAGATATTGAACTTAGTATTGCAAATTCTATCTGGTGTCAAAAGGGTTATACATTTCTTAAAGAATTTCTTAATATTATAAATGATTACTATCAGGGGAAAATCAATTTTGTAAATTTTATTACAGAATGTGAGGATGCAAGAAACAGAATTAACAGATGGGTAGAACAGCAAACAAATGACAAGATTAAGGAATTAATAAAGCCTGGAATTCTTAATCCATTAACACGCCTTGTTCTGGTAAACGCTATTTATTTTAAGGGAAAATGGGAAAGGGAATTTGAAAAAAGATTTACAAAGAAGATGCCTTTCTGGTTGAACTCCAAAGATACAGTTAATTGCCCTGTGATGCGACAGCAAAGTAAATTTCTTTATAGTGAAAATGACAGCTTGCAGATTCTTGAGTTACCTTACCTGGGTAATGAGCTCTCTATGATTGTTTTGCTTCCAAAGAAAATTGATGGACTACAAAAACTGGAACACAATCTTAATATAAATAATCTCAAAAACTGGATGAATTTTAGTAAAGAAGATGTCATAGTGTATCTTCCTAAATTTAAAATGACCTCAGAATTTTCTTTGGGCAAGACTCTCTCATTTATGGGTATGACAGATGC
>JAYEOL010000017.1 GCA_034722995.1 Candidatus Cloacimonadota bacterium
TAAAGAAACCTCCCGAAGTTCAATTCCTTCACGATTGCATAATTCAAGCATTAATCTACTGCCTTCGTTGAGAATGCGTTGATTCTCGTCTTGTGATTTAATGCAACTTCCAACTCCACGCAAGTCAAAACCATACTTCTTATGCCTATTCATCCAAAAATCTTTTGCTTTGTAGTCATTCTTCATACTATATCGTAGGCATCTTAGAATTGTGCGTAGCTGATAATTCAAAACAATCAAGGGATTTTGTAATAATTTAATGAGTTTTTTATTCATAGATTCAACCTTTTTCACCAAAAAATTTAAAATTTAAAGCAATATATTAAGTAGTGGTTCATATAATTTTCCTTTATAAATGGAATAGAATAGATTTATTTTGTTAAATGAGTATCTCATTACTAGAAAAAATTGATTATATGAGAAATATCTCGCATCTATTTTACTCTAATTTCGATATTAAAACCAATCCTTCTTTAGCTATTTTTAAAAACATATTCTATCTTTTTAGCCACAGTTCCAAGGTCTAATCCCTGTATCCTATAAACTTCTTCATTCCTTCCAGAAATTCCGTATCGTGTAACACCAAATTTTACTAATTTGCATTGAATTCCAAATTCAACTAATTTTTCCGAAACAATGCTTCCCAAACCAGTATTCACATTATGGTCTTCATAAGTAAAGATATAACCTGTGGAAGCCGCACTTTCTAAATCTTCTTTGCTAATATCAGAAACGCATGATAGATTCCAAACTGAGATATTAATTCCTTTACTTTTTAAGATTTCATATACTTTTAATGCCTTCTCAACCATAACACCCGTTGCAATAATAGTTGCATCATCTCCATCTCTTAATCTATCAGATTTACCATATTGAAATTTATAATTCTCATCATAAAAAACATCATCATTCTCAGCAAGAACAATGTCAGTCTTTGAGCGTCCAATTGGCACAAGAAAGTTACCATATTCAGAGGCAATATACCGTATTACTCTATCAGTTTGATTTGCATCAGCCGGGATTATAATTTTAAAACCAAATAGATTTCGCATTACACCAATATAATCAATGCATTGATGCGTTTTCCCATCTTCTCCTACATCCAAACCAACATGAGTAGTAACCAATTTCAGATTGGTATGATTAATATCGTTCAATCTCTGCTGGTTATAAGTCTCGTCTACACCGAAGACGCCAAAATCAGAGTAAAAAGTTATAATTCCTTCTTTAGACATAGCACCGGCAATTACTGCTGTGTTATGTTCTTGAATTCCACCTTGATAAAATTTTGTTGGATTCTCTTTTGCAAATTTATTGGTTTTGACGGAGCCGGCAAGATCGCAATCAAAAACTGCAAATTCAACTCTATCTTTGTTTATTCGGACTAAATCAGCCAAAGCATATCCATAAGCGTCACGATTTGCAACCCTTTTATCCTTATCATATATTTTTGGCTTGCCTTTTTGAACATTTTGTTTGCTTTTTTCTTCAGGATTGTTTTGGGGAATAATAAAACTTTCCCTTATATTTTTATATTTATCCAAATCATTTTTTACATTCAATTCATTCAAAGCTTTTTCACATTGAGACTCATTTAAAGCTTTTCCGTGGAACTGTGCATCATTTTCCATAAAAGAAACTCCATTACCCATTATTGTATGAGCTAATATTGCTGTTGGAGAACTTTTGTTGGCTTTTGCCTTTTCTAATGCAGAGAATATTTGCTCAAAGTTATGGCCATCAGTTTCAATCACTTTCCAGCCATCCGAGAGGTAATTTCCCTTGATATTTTGTGGCATTACATCAATAATTTTTCCGCTTATCTGTAACCGATTATAATCAATCAGCACAGTTATATTGTTAAGCCCATATTTTATTACAAACCTACGAGCCTCTGAAATCTGACCCTTTTGCTGTTCCCCATCTCCCATTACAACGAAAACCTTGTAATTAAGTCCTCTTTGCTTACCTGCTAAAGCAAATCCACATCCAGCGGAAAGTCCCTGACCTAAATTGCCAGTTGCCCATTCAATGCCGGGTACACTTGGCTCAACATGACCTTCAAATATGCTTCCCGCTTTTCTAAAATAAGCAATAGCGTCATCAATATTAAAAAATCCGAATCGTCCTAAAACAGAGTAAACTCCCGGAGCAGTATGCCCATGACTGATGATAATTCTATCCCGATTGACATCTTCAACATTATCTGGTGATATGTTTGCAAAAGAATATAATGCAAGATATAAATCCAGAGAAGACATTGAACCTCCTGGATGTCCACTTTGAGCTAATGTGGTCATTTTCAGTATATCACCTTTACAAATGCGACTTAATTCATTTAATTCAGCTAAATCGAGTTTATTTTTTTTCATCTGAAATAGCATGCAGGTTACACACCCCGTCTGCCGATTTCATCGGCATCCACCCCTCTCAGGAGGGGATTTTTTGGAATTCCCCTCTATCAAGAGGGATACGGCTTCAGCCGAGGGGTGTGTTATTTTCATCATCCTTTGCGTCCCGATTATCGGGACATGTATGTTTCATTTTATTTTCACCTCACTAAAAAATAATTTCTTCTGTAATTCAATAATCTCTTTTATCCCCTTATCTGCTAATTTCAACATATCCAATAATTGAGACTCTGAAAAAGCCTTATGCTCGCTTGCTCCCTGAATTTCAATATAATTGCCATCGTCATCTTTAACAACATTCATATCAACTTCAGCAATCAAATCTTCATCATAAGCCAGATCAAGCATTATTTCACTATTAATAAGACCAACGCTAATTGCTCCCAAAAACTTATTTAATGGGAATTCATTTATCTTTTTTTCTTTTTTCATCTTTGTAAAAGCATCATAAAGAGCGACAAAACATCCGTTTATTGCAGCAGTTCTCGTACCTCCATCTGCTTGAATAACATCGCAATCAAGATATATAGTTCTATCTGGAAATAATGTAAGGTCAGTAACAGCACGAAGAGACCTGCCAATCAATCTTTGTATTTCCTGACTTCTCCCTTTTATCCTTCCTTTGTATCTATCACGAATTATCCTTTTTTTAGCGCTTCTGGGAAGCATATCGTATTCAGCAGTTATCCAGCCTTGATGCTTGCCTTCTTCTCGTAAAAAATGTGGAAGTTTATATTCAACAGATGCTGTACAAATAAGCTTTGTATTACCCATTTCAATAAAAACAGAACCTTCTGGGTCCTGTAAATAGTTTCTTATAATTTTGATGCTGCGAAGTTCATCCTGTGTTCTTCCATCACTTCTTTGGTAACTCATTACTTTCTTCCTTATTTTTATTGTCAGTCCCTCTGAAATCAATTAGTTTCTTTATTAACTTTAGCAGATTTGCTTTATTAATATTTGCTTCTGAAAATTTTACTTCTTTCAATTCTTTTGAGATTTTGTCATTTATCCCTTGTTCAATGGTTAATTTAAAAGTAACTTTGTTTTTATGTTCTTTACCACTCTCTTTTATTGGTTTAAATCCTGAATAATATGAAACTATTTCCATACCAAAGAGGATAACTACCCAATTGAAATAGAGCCATATCATAAAAATTGGGAAAGACCCAAGCGTGCCATACACAGAACGGACATTTGTAAAAGTTATAATATACCAATCAAAACCGAATTTTAGAATAATCCATATTATACTTGTAAATGCTGCTCCAATGAGTGCGTGTATTGTTTTGGGATGCACAGATGTAACAAATTTATAAATTACAAATAGCAGTAAATAAATACCAAAATATGGTGTAATTTTTATAAAGACTGCCAAATTAGCAACCTTACTAATCACTGGAGCAGAAGTCGTGAAAAGCAGGGCTGCAACTACAACTAATCCACCAATTATTGCAGCTACGAATCTTTCAAAATCTCTTAACAAAGAACCGTTTCTTTTATGATAAACTTTTAATATTTTATCAAAAGTATTTGCAATAGATTTAAAAAGAAAAAAAGAAGTGACTAAAAGTAAAATTAAACCAATAACATCAAGCCCAACTCTTCTTTCTAAAAGCTGATTGAATACTGTTCGCATAGTCTCAGCAGAGCTTGGCATAAAAGTTTTGAAAATAAATCCAATTATAGCTTCCCGAATTTTTACTACAGTAATATCAGGAGTAAACAAAAAAATTACCATCACAAATGGAATGAATCCAAGGAAAGTAATATATGATAGAGACGACGCTCTGAGAAAGCATTGGTCAGAAGCAAAATTGGAGTAAATCTGCTTTAAGCTTTGCCGAAATTTTTTAAAATGATACTTAGGCTTATTCATATCGCAAAATCTTTATGGGGTCGGAACGGCTTGCATTGATTGCCGGGAAAATGCCAGCAATAATGCCAATACATATTGATAATACCATAGCAATAATAATCATTTGAAGATTCGCAGCTGTCGGTGATTGCAAAAAATTTCCTAATGTATTTAATAGCAATAAGCCTATAATTATTCCTATTAATCCGCCTACAAAACTTACCATAATAGCCTGAACTAAAAACTGAACTAATATATCTTTTCTTTTTGCTCCAACTGCCATTCTAACTCCTATTTCCCTCAATCTCTCTTTCACAGATGCTAATATCACATTTGTGATAACAATTCCACCGACAATTAATGAAATTCCTCCAATCAATAGAAAAATCAATTGTGACTTGCTTGATTGTTTTTCAATATCTGCAAGACGGTCACTATTAGCTCTTACTTCAAATATTTCCTCCCCATTACGAAGAGCTAATAAGAATTTAGATAACCGTTCTTGGGTAGGCTTTACTAATTCTGATGAAGTTACTTGAAAATCTATTGAACTTAAAGGTTCTTCTCCATACAGTTTTTTAACAACAGTATTAAGTGGAACGAAAGCTCGCCGATTCATCCACTCAAGTGCATTATGAGCCCAACCACCCATAAACATCTCTTTATTTTCCATTATTCCTACAACGGTAAAATTTGTATTTCCTATAGTGATACTCTTCCCCAATGCGGGTTCATTCAAGAATAAAGCCTCTTTTGCTTTTGTGCCTAATACAACAACTTTATTTGCTTCCTCAATATCAAATTTTGAAATAAATCGTCCTTTATCAACAAAAAAATTTTCTGCATTTTGATATTCGGGATATACACCGCTTAATCTACACTTAAACACATTATCTTTATATTTCAATCTTAACCATTTAGAAATTCTTGGACTGAAGTATTGCAAATCAGGAAAATATTGTCTTATTAATCTCATATCTTTAAGAGTTAATTTTTTTTGAGCAACTTCATCTCGCTTTTCTAAATCAAAGGTCCACTTGGGATGGATAGATAGTTTAAGAACCCCACCTCTCTCTTCTAACCATTTTAAGGATTGTTCCCTACCTCCATTTACTATTGCTAAAACTGCAATAACTGACATTGTGCCCAGAATAATTCCAAGCATAGTAATTAATGTTCTGCCAATGTTGTGGAGCATATCAACGATGCCCAATCTGACATTATAAAGGATACTCATTATCCAACAATATTCCCATCGGTTAGTTCAATCACATTATTAGCCATTTCAGCAATATTACTGTCGTGAGTTACAACAACAACAGTATTTCCATTTTTATACAAATAGTTAAATATATTCATGATACTGCTTCCAGAGGCGCTATCTAAGTTACCTGTAGGTTCATCTGCTAAAATAATTGATGGGTTATTAACTAAAGCTCTTGCGATTGCCGTTCTTTGCCGCTCTCCTCCAGACAATTCTGCAGGTTTGTGTTTAAGTCGTTTAAGTAAACCGACTTCATCAAGAACTTTTTCAGCCCTTTTTTTTCTTACTTTTTTGCTCATTCCAGCATAAAGTAAAGGCAGACATACATTTTCTAAAACATTCATATTAGGTAAGAGATTGAAAGTCTGAAATACAAAGCCTATCTTTTTGTTACGAATTTCCGCTAATCTATTATAACTTAATCCACTTACCTCTTTCTCATCCAAAAAATATTCCCCTTGGGTTGGTGTATCCAGGCAACCAAGAATATGCAATAAAGTAGATTTTCCTGAGCCGGATGGCCCCATTATAGCAGTATAACTATTTTTTTCAATCTCAATAGATATACCATTTAAGGCAGTAACCTTTACCTTTCCCATTTGATATATTTTCTGCAAATTTTCAATCTTGATAAGCATAAATTAATTCTTCCTCAAGCTTAAAGTTCCACTCGGATAAACTTTCAGATAATAGCTGCATTTTAAGTCAATGTTTTTATGAAGTTTAGCCATCAAAGTACAATGGCGAATCTGTTTTTTATATTGTCGTATTTCTTCTTCAAAAAGAAACCATATATTCGCTGTACTTTTTACTGCACGAGAAACACAATCTTCAGTCAAATAGATAGATGTTTCCCATCTATCAGGTTTTACTTTATTGGGAGAAAGGAAATAACTATCAACTAATTTATCATAATATTTATTAGATTTATATATTTGACTATAAAAATATTCATCAATCCCCGATTTAATTCTATATCTTCGTTTCCCAATATTCAGATGGAGAGCCCCAAAATTTTTTCTCACATCGGCTTCATAAACTTTATGTGGAACTTCTTCATATTCAAAGCGATATTTTCCATCTGTATGAAAAGGTTGATGAAGGTCTGCAACATAATGGGAAATAACTCCTAATTCAAATACAATTATTTTCAAAGGATTATCTATAATCTTCTTTAAATAACCAGCACATTTTGGGTGATAGACAAGTGAATTTTTATTGAATAAAATTTTATGAATTAATATTGTTTCTTTTTGAATTTTTTTTACTACTGAACCGTAATGATAACCTTTTGCATTTGGCGTGCAATTATAGTAATGATTTGTTGTATCACCGAAGATTTTATCAGGAGCAATAATTCCTAATTCAAAATATTCAGGATAAACATCTATTAGCCGATTAAATCGCGGAGACATCTTTGTTAATGCCAATCGGCACATTTTTATATGGGTTGATGGATTCCACTTCCAAATCATAATGTTTTGTTAAATTGGTTAAACTGGTTGAACTGGTTAAACTAATTCAACTTATTTAACTGAAGGGATTATCCTTTTTATCTCTTTTTGAACATCTCGTTCTCTAATTTTTTCTCGCTTTTCATACATCTTTTTCCCTTTTGCTAATCCCAATTCTATCTTTGCTAAACCTTTTTTGTTAATATATAATCTAATTGGTATTAGAGTAAACCCTTTTTCTTGAACATTTTTTTCAAGCCTACTTATTTCATGTTTATTAAGGAGTAATTTTCTTGTCCGAGTTGGACTATAATGCTGATAACTTCCTTTATTATATAGGCTAATATGCATATTATACAACCACACTTCACTATTTCTAATTGAAGCATAACTATCTTTGAAATTAACTTTTCCCACACGGATGGATTTTATTTCATTTCCTGTAAGAACAATTCCAACTTCTAATGTCTTTAATATTTGATAGTCTCTTTTGGCTTTGCGGTTTTTAATTTCCATTGAATTAGTTGAATTGGTTGAATCAGTTGAATCAGTTGAATTAGTTAAATTAGTTGAACCAGTTTAACCATTTCAACCACTATAATCCAATTTACTTTTTATAGTATTCAATAATCTCTTTTAGAATATCATCCAGAGGGACTTTTGGTTCAAATCCTATATCTTTTTTGGCTTTTGATATGTCAGGAACACGACGCCTCATATCTTCAAATCCCTCTTCATAAGCTTCATTATAAGGGATGAATTTTATTTTGGATAAACTATTTGTTAGTTTTTTAACCTTTTTGGCAAGGTCCATAATAGTTATCTCTTTGTCTGAACCTATATTATAGACCTCTCCAACGCATTTCTCTTCATTCATCAATTTAACTAACGCATTTACAATATCTCCAACATAGGTAAAGCAGCGAGATTGTTTGCCATCACCATATACAGTTATAGGATGACCAAGCAGAGCCTGTTGAACAAATCTTGGCACGACCATTCCATATTGTCCTGTTTGGCGAGGACCGATGGTATTAAATAATCTTCCGATAACAACCGGAAGTTTCTTCTCGTGCCAATATGCTAATGCAAGAAATTCATCAATTGCCTTTGACTCTGCATAAGACCATCTGCGAATGTTAGTAGAACCGTAAATTCTATCAGTGCCTTCCTTAAATGGTAAAGAATTAGCTTTCCCATATATTTCTGAAGTTGAAGCAATGAAAATCTTCTTCTTATACTGATTAGCTAACTGAATCATTATCTCAGTTCCGGCAACATTTGTTTCAATGGTTTGAACAGGATTATCCACAATAAACCGGACACCAACTGCAGCTGCTAAATGATAAATCTGCTCGCAATTTTTTACTAAACTATTCATTAATTTCTTGTTGAAAATTGTATCAATATGGATTTCCAAATTTTCATTTCTATAAATTTGTCTGATGTTTGCCAATCTGCCTGTTGAAAGATTGTCAACAATAATAACCTGATGACCATTCTTAAGCAAATATTCAGCTAAATATGAACCTATAAACCCTGAACCACCTGTGATTAAAATTTTCATATCATCTCCTAACTTAATATCATTTCAAAATTTTACTCAAATTTACTGCATAAGATGAGAGTGATTTTTTTAGGCAAGTTTTTCAGAAGGAAAGATTAAAATGTGTAATAAATTGATTGAATGTTATAAAAAAGATATTTATCTTATTTTCTTAAGATTCTTCAAATACCATTTACAGGTTTTTCTTATTTCATCTTCAATTGTATGTTTTTGAATATATCCCATTTGTCTAATTTTTTCAGAATAGTATTCTGTTGATGTATCAAATTTTTTCATTCTATCACTATTTATTGGTAAATCTTTTTTCGCGAGAAATGCTAATGAATCAAAAATCTCACCAAAAAAAATAGCGAAAAACAAAGGGATTCTAATAATTGGTAAACAAAATCCATCATTTGATGCAATAATTTCCACTAATCTTTTTACTGAAATATATGGTTTATCTAATGTATTGAAAATCTGCAAACCTGGCTTCATCCTTGATATTATAAAATCAGTCATATCTACAAGATTTTCCAATGAAATCATTGATTTAATATGTTTCCCATTTCCAATTGTTATCCAGGGTTTACGATGCATCATATCAATTAAATTATACATATTTGCGTAATTATTAGGACCATAAATTATTGATGGTCTTAAAAAGATAACTTGCCTTTTACTATCTTGCTCTAACCAATTTTCTATAACCTTTTCTCCAGCAAGTTTACTTGCACCATATTCATTATCAGGTTGGAGCTTACCTGTTTCATTACAGGGAACAGATTTATGCCCATAAACAGAAACAGTGCTAAAATAAATGACTTTTTTAATATTTCGTTCAGAAGCATAATCCATTAAAATTTTAGTTCCATATTCATTATTGCTATAATAACCTTCTTTTGAAATTCCCCAATCGTGTTTTGCTGCAGCACAATGAATTATCAAATCAAAATGTTTATCATTAAATTTTCGTAAATCTTCTATATTCCTAATATCACCGTTTATTGTATGAGGATGCTTTTCTCTTAAACAAACCTTACTATTATCTATTCCCCAAACTTCATGACCTTTATCTTCAAGAAACCACATTAATCGAGAACCAACAAAACCGTTTGACCCTGTTATTAATATGCTCATTTTGTTTTAAATATCCTTACTAATTCCTGTTCTAATTTTTGTGCTTCTTTCTTTCTATTAAAATTATTAAGCACAAAAGTTTTACCTTTTGATGACATTTTTTTTAAAATCTCAGGATTTCTTTTCAGCCAAAGAATTTTTTGGGCTAAATCTTCTGAATCATCTGGCTCAAAGGTAATCCCTGTTCCAGATTTTTCTACTATTTTCTGTGCTTCACCCTTGATCCCCAACAAGATAGGCAATCCACAGCCCATATAGTCAAAAATTTTTGAAGGTAAAGCTCCCTTATATAGTTGTAATCGTCGGAGAGGTATAATTCCACAATCAGCTAAATATAAATACTCATGAATTTTTTCTCTGGGGACTTCACCAATAAATTTAACATTATTTAAATTTTCTGTATTAACAATTTGTTTTAGTTTTACTTCTTTAGGTCCAGATCCAATGAATAAAAATAAAATATTTTCCCTATTCAATCGTAAGGCAGCCTTCAATATAGTATCTAACCCTTGCGCTATACCAATATTACCAGCATAAACTACCAAAAATTTTCCTAACCTTTTGTATTCATTGAATAATTCTTTTGTGACTACTTCATTTCTTTTAACAAATTTTTCATCGGTGCCATTGTAAATAATTTTAATTTTTCCAGGATAAATTCCTTCCTTTATTATTTGGCTTTTAATATATTTTGATATTACAATTATTTTTTCAGAAATTTTATACATTCTTTTTTCTAATGCTTTGCTTAAAGAAATAAACAGTTTATTCTTTAATTCACCAAGAGCGATTGCACTTTCAGGCCAAAGGTCTCTTACTTCAAACACGATTTTTATCTCTGGGAAAAAGAACTTTAGTAGAATCCCAATGCCTGCCACAAACAAGGGTGGCGAACTTATATATACAATATCATATTTTCCCCAATTAAATAAAGAATGAATTGTTCCCAAAAACATAAAGCTAATGTAAAATAATAATCTTGTCATAAAATTTTTTTTCTTACATGTAAATATCCAAACTCTATTAATCCAGAAATTGTCCATTCTTTCTCTATAGAGAAGTTTACCCTTATAGCCATCCAAGATAACGCCTTTAGGATGATTCGGCATCTCTGTTAAAACCACTACATCGTGTCCTTTTTCAGCAAGACATTTTGCATTTGCATAAGCACGATTGGATGGTGCACATATTTCTGGATAAAAATACTGTGAGATATAAAGGATTCTCATTTCAATAATTCTTTAACAATAATTTTTGATGCATCACCATTACCATAGAGATTCACCCTAAAATCTAATTGACTATTTATCATCTTTTTATAACCTTGATAAATTTTCTCCTTTTCGGTGCCAACCACTATATTGAAGCCATAGTTAACGAGCTCTACCCACTCAGTCTCATCTCTTAATGTAATGCATGGTTTTTTAAAGAAAAAAGCTTCCTTTTGCAATCCTCCACTATCTGTCATAACCATTGAACAATTCTTAAGTAGAAATAGCATTTCCAAATATCCAATTGGTTTAATCACTTTAAATTTAATTTCAATATTTTTCCCCATGTTCATGAGTATATTTTTTGTCCTAGGATGTAACGGCAGAATTACATAAGTCTCGTTTGAAATTTTATTTAAGGCTTCTACTATAGATTTCAATCTTCTCAGATTATTTGTATTTTCAGCTCTATGAATTGTGGATAATAAAAATTTTGGGGGAATTTGTAAATCAGGCCTCTTTTCTAAATTGCTATAAGTTAATGCAGCATCAAACATTACATCACCACTTTTTACGATTTTACAATTAAAATGATTAAACCCTTCATTTTTTAGATTTTCCACCGCTTTATCTGTCGGACAAAACAAGATATCGCTAATTCTATCAGTTAAGATTCTATTTATTTCTTCAGGCATTTGCATATTAAAAGATCTCAATCCTGCCTCTATATGAGCCACTTTAATATGCAATTTTTTTGCTGCTAATGCACCTGCTATAGTAGAATTCGTATCCCCATAAACCAAAACCCAATCTGGGTTCTCTCTTAATAAAACATCTTCAATCTTTTCAAGCATTTGACCTGTCATTGCACCATGAGTCAAAGAATTTATATTTAGATTATAATTCGGTTTAGTCATTTGCATTTGCTTGAAAAATATGTCACTCATATTTGCATCAAAATGCTGTCCAGTGTGAATAATTACCTCACTAATATTATTTCGGACAATCTCATGGCTCACCGGAGCACTCTTAATAAACTGTGGTCTAGCACCAAGAACACTTAATATTCTCATTTGAATACCCTCTAACAAATACTTACTATTTTTTTATCTCATCAGAAGCATTTTCTTAGTTAATGATTTTTTATTGTTAATTAATTTGTAAAAATATATTCCATTAGAGACTGATTTGCCACTTTCATCTGTTCCATTCCATTTAATGGATGTTTGATGGTTGATAATAGTAAGTCGTCTTATCAGTTGCCCTTTAAGGTTATAAATTTCTATTAGAGCGTTCTTAGTATGTTGGTTATTATTAAGCGAAAAGGAAATTGTGGTTGAAGTCCCAAATGGGTTTGGATAATTTTGGAGAATACAAAATTTATCTAATTCTTTATTAAAAATTTTTATTTCATAACATCCTTCTTCCCAATTATTCTCTAAAACTAGTATATTTGTAAACTCATCATAATTCCAATTATCAAATTGAACTCCATTTATTGATACTGACTTAACTATTGAATTTTTAAGATATAAATTTATTGGATAATTCCCTGCATCACAATATATCTCAATACAAACTACTAAACTATCATTACCTAATTGTGCTTTAATTGGAAATACATGTTGGTTTGGACATATGCCATAGTCGCTATTAGCAAGAAGACCTGGAAGTGTTAAATAATATTCACGATAGTAATTGTGTGGGGCACTGAATAATGGGGTTATATCTTCATAATTTTCAACATTATAACCAACATGAGGGAAAAGAGAGAAACTATACTCAAAATTATTTCCTTCTAAATAAAGTGAATCCGATAAATTCTTAATTAAGTAAAATTTTATATTATTATCATTTAAAATTATTTCTTCAATATTTTGCAGATTATAAACTGTAATGCCAACTTTTTCGTATACTTCGTCATCACATCTAATATCATAAATTGAATCACCAATTGAAACAACTTCAGAAACTCTTGGAGATAATTCTATTTCAACATAAATATTCTTAATTAGACTTTCATCAAGCAAAGTTACTTTTCCATTAATTAATGCCTTATCACTGTTTTCATAAACTTTGTAATTCAACTGATTATCAATCTTATTTACAATCCAGGACATACTTCCAACCATATAATCTTCGCCCTGAATTGTTGCTGCTTTATCATATAGAGATTCAGTTCCATAAATAGGGGTTAAGTCATATTCCTGCCCAAGGGAAATGGACTTTACATATAGATTAAAAATGTGAGTATTCCTTAATTGCAAACCATTCTGAGAGCAGGGTATAGAAAATGAGCGAGGTCTAAACAGTTCTTGCGAACATATATAGTCGGATGAAATTTGAGGAAATCTATAAAAGTAATTTTCGGATACGGATGTTCTTGCCCCATAGCTTGCAGCCCAATAATTATCAGTTTTTTTTTAAATCATACCAGCTTTCATTAAACAAGGTTTGATTAAAATTCAATAAATTATTAATATCACCATAATCTAAATAATAATACAATCTCATTGAATAAATTGTTCCTGCTCGCAAAAAAATTGATTCATTATCAGATTTTCCAAACCAATTAAATTGGCCTTCAGCATAGCCAGGATGCGAATGGGTAGAACCGCCACCATGATATGAAATTGTTCTTCTTTGATCTGGACTAACCCATGTATTTAACACTCCAACAATAATGTTATTATCATCCTCATGCCATGCAATCATTGGGAAAGAATACGATAGGCCATTATCAATAGCGCTAAACATAGAATGTTGAGATGAGGCAAGATAACCTGTAGGGCTGTTATTTTCCATTGTTTGTGTCAATCTACCATTATACGCCACTATATATGAATCATCAAAATCGCTTGAGAACATAACACACTGCTGTGCATTACTATAAACTGAAGACTTATTAATTTCTCTCTTTATATCAACAACAAAAAATGGTTTATTGCCAATAAATTTATATTCCCATATAGTTCTAATATAATCTGTGTTCCAATCAAAAGTTAATATTGCCAAAGAATCTGTATTAAATTTTAATAAACTGGTTACACCATTTGAACCGATAGGTGGATAATGGAATACTGAATTATTTACTGTAGTAGTTGTATCCTCGGGAATAAACTCCGGGAACATCAATGAATAATTTGTTTTATCAGTTGCTATTTCAAAATTACTACAACTTAACTTTGCACTTTTAATCATCCCACTTTTTTTAGGAATGACTAAACTCCAATTTTCCTTATTATCAATATAATAATTTTTTTCATCCCAGGAGATGATTTCACTCTTCAATAAGATTGGACACCCCAAAATAGCAACAATCATAAAATAATAAATATTTTTTAAATAATTCATTAATCTCCATAGAACTTCAATTAACAAACATTACAAAAAGTAAAACTATAGAAATCATTGAAATCAATAGTGGAAAAGAAGCAAATATACATACTAATCTTTGATTTTCTGAAATTTTATTAAATAAAGTCAATACTATCAGACTGAACATAAGTCCAAAAATATTAAGGAAAAACAGCAGATTGCGATGAAAATAACTAATCCTTCTTTTTTTACGGGGCTGCATATTAGGGATAATTGAATCTTGTATTTTTTTCAGACCAAGTTTTGCATTATTAATTGTTACTATATCATCATATATTGTAATCTTATTTCTTTTGAAGCCTTTATAAAAAGCTATTTTGCACTTTGCCTGTGAAATAAATTTTACAGGTATTGATTTGGATATAGCAAGCAGCAAAAATATATTACTATTACTTTTTTGTGTAATTGTATAGGAAGGGATTAGATGCCTTAAAGGAATAGCTTTCCAGCCAATCCAAGGATTTACCTTTCCCTTTTCAATCATAATTGGATTTTTGTATGATGAGATATAATAAATCTCACCGTTTTTTAGAATAACCTTAATCAGAAAATCGTTTATTAGCTCAATATGATTTAATTCATCAGTAGTATAAAAAAAACGAATCCATTCTTCTGATGAAGTTGATGATATAGAATCTCTAATTATTAGATAATTTTGATTTGAATCCATAAAAAATTGTCTACAAACATTTCCATTGCTAAATATTCCTTCTAATTCTGTAAAAAAATTAGAATTGTCTTTTGCGTAATTTTTAATAATTCCTTTAATCTGAAAATTACCCTTATCTAAAGATGATATTGGCATAATCGTATTATGGGCTTGAAAGCTTTTTGTATAAAGCCGTTCTTTACTATTAGTATAATTCAAAAATCCAGTTTCAGAAATAATTTCTCCATCTTTATTATAATATAAAAAAGAAAGAACATCATTATGTAAATGGTTTGGAAGAATACTCTGAGTTCTAAAGAAAAGATAATTATTTTTTATATCTTGATATATCTCATATCCTGCCAAAGAATCATACATAAAAAATGGAGATTCTGAATAGACATTACCTATATTCTTTGAAGAATTTGTATCTCCTATAGGAGCCAATTTATGATTGGGCATAACAAAGAATTTCTTATTCAAATCAGCTTTCTTGATCCTATCTTTTACATCGGAATCCAATGAGATAATGCCCCCTGAAAATCTTACAAAATCCTTACATTTTTGGGTTACTAAAAAGTGGTAACCAGGTGAATTTCCCAAATGAACTCCATTTGGTGAAAAACAAAATAAAACCTGTCGCTCAAATCGCTTCGCAGCAAGTTCACAATACTTTTGCCTGATATTAGGATTAGAATTATGAATACAAAGTAAAAGAAGTGCAATATCCTGAAAAATACCATGATTATGTTTGAAAGAATAATTTTGAGGATTCTTTAGAAAAAATAATGCATTTGCACAATATAATTCTACTTTTTCTCGAAAATCATCATCTACTTTAATATACTGATTATAGTAATCCAGAAAAATTAAGATTGCGATGGTTCTTTTGGCAGTTGAATGATCCTCCCAAGCGTATCTAGTTAATAAAGGATTAAAACGCTTGTTATTATTTATCCAAGTAATAATAATATCATGTCCTTTGTGCAGGTATTCATTATTGTAATTCTGCTGATGCACAACCAATAAATCCCAAAGAATAATCAAAGAATGTGCATATAACTCATGACTATTACTGTCAAAATTTTTACTTGTTTTCCATATTGAATTAAGATCCTTTTCAATTGGCGAGAAATTAGACGATTTTATTTGGAATTCATACTTTCCTTGTAGAGATTGTTGTGCTATCCTTACCGCACTCTGGGAAGATTTAGCCATTTCCTTTGCATAAAAGTCGACCTTTTTATAATCAACTAAACTCAATTTAAATTTCTTACCAATATGAAACTCCCTTATAAAAGAGGTTCCTATAATTAGAATAAAAACAAAAATAGAATATATAGTATATACTAAATAGATTTTTTTCATTTACTTAACAGTCTTTCATACATTTTAAACATTTTTTCTTCTTCAATATTCCAATTGTATATTTTCTTTACTGCGTTTCTGCCATTTCTTCCCATTTGATCAGCTTTTTCAGGATTCTCTAATAAATATGTAATTGCTTCAGCAATTTTCATTGGATCCTTGGGGTTAACTGCTAAACCAACATCCAGCTTATTAAGCTTTCTTTTCCAATCTGGAAAATCTGAATAAATTATAGGAACTCGGCATTCCATATATTCAAATACTTTATTAGATCTTAAATTCATATGGTTTGGAATAGGTAGGTATAAGACAATTCCCGCCAATGATTTAGATACCTCCTCATATGCCTCGGAAGGAGATTTCCATCCTAAAAAGGAAACACACTCTTTATATTTTTTCAAAAAATAATTTTCGTACCCGTTATCTTCAAATCTACCAATGATTTTTAATTTAATATTATATTTTTTAGTATAATTTATAATTTGAAATGCTCTAGCGATTTCTTCAGCACCTCTAATTCTACTTACTCCTCCTAAATAGGAAATGGTGTTATCTTTATCTATTTTTTCCCATCTGTTATTTGGGTTAATTATAGGATAATTGTTTAAAACAATTTTATTGTAAAAATTCTTCAATATATCATCACCCGCCACAACAATATTATCAAAAAGAATTATAATAGCAAATTCAATTATACGATATAAAAATGAAATAATCCTTTTTAACAATAATGTGGGAATATAATCCTTATTTATTATCTGTTTAGCCACATTTTCATGAACATCATATATTACTTTTTTTCTTTTAAATATTTTTAAATAGATACCCATAAAAATTAATTCCGGATCGTGGAAATGAAAGACTTCGGCATCAGAATTTTTTATACGTTTCCAGAGTTCCTTTCTTATATCTTTTCTTTCCGATACTTTTTTCCATAAAGGCAAACCAAAAATCTCAATCCCATTAACTTTCTTATATTTAAAATCAGCTGGGGCATGGAATTCTATATTGTACTTTTTTGCTAAAGAAATAGATTCTTTCTGAAAGATACGAATATCATTCCACCTATGAACACTTGTAAAAACAAAGATTTTATTTTTCATTTTTTGACATTTTAAAAACTATTTAATTCTAATTCTGTATACAGTTTGATAAGCTTTGATTTCTGAGTTTCCCAATTAAAAGATTTAAATAATAAGTCAAAACCATCGGTATGTATATAATTTTTATATGAGCAAAAGATTTTGTTTACCGCATCTGCAATTGAACTTGGATTATTGGGATCAAAGAGTTCACCAATTTTATACTTTTTAATGATCTTTTTTATCTCAGGAAAATCACAACCAGCTATGGGGATTTTTACAGAAGCATATTCAAATAATTTGTTTGGTGCACAATAATAGTTATTTCTAGAGGAATCATCATAAATTATCACACCAATCTGTGCATTTCTTGTATAGTTTAATAAAAGCTCACTTTTTACTGGAGGTAATAGAAAAACTCTACTTCCCAAATTTTCATTCTCTATAATTGATCGGATATATATTTCATATTGCGGAGTTATAACAGGTCCTATAAGCACCAAGATTAAATTTTCGTCCCACTTCTTAACTGAAAATATTAGTTCTTTAGTATTTCTTTGAGGTGATATGCCTCCCTGATATAAGACGACTTTCTTTTTATTTAATTTCTCAGTGCTAATCTTTAATATTAATCTATCAGGAGAATTGGTAATAAATTGCGAATTCATATCTGGAATGTTTAGTATAACGTTGGGAATCTCTTTTGCACCATACTCTTGGTGCATGATATTTGCTCTAGACTCATTGGCGGCAATTACTTTATCCACTTTTTTTAATAATAACCTTTCTGTATATGCCCAGCTTTTGTTAATCAGATCATCTTTTTTGCCGGACATTTCGGTAAACAATTCATGTGAATCATAGACAATTCTTGCTTTTTGAAGTTTACCAGCAATAAATCCGGGAATTAAGGCATCTAAGTTATGAGCATGAATGAAGTCAATCTTAAAGGTAAGAAATTTGAAAATAGCTCTACACACAAACTCAAAATACTTAAAAAACCATCCCAAATTACTCTTTGGTAGTATAGATTTGGTAATCAAAGGTATTAAGAAGATATCAATATTCTTATAAATATAATGAGTTGAATCAAAAGGGCTTTCTTTAATACCAAAGATTGTGATGGCATATCCTGCTTCTTTCAAAACGAAGGCTTCTCTTTTTACACGAGAATCTTGTTTAACATTATTTAAAACTATCATTACAATATGCTTTTTATTTCTATCAATATTGTTTAGCATGCTATAACTTTTTCGGTATTATCTTTTTATAGAAATATTCTCTTTAAGCTTATAAACTAATTCAGCTATCCTTTCTTTTTCCAGTTTGAAGCTTAAGAACACATAAAAAATGAAGCCTACAATAAAACTGACAAGTTTATTTTGAAAAGTAGAGAAGAGCAAAATTGAAACAGAAAATAAGATTGCTGCGGCGAGGAAGTTATTTTTTAAATTTAGCAGAAATTTCGAAAATTTTAATTTCACTAATGAGGTATCAATCTTTAACCTTATCATTCGGATAAAGAAGTCAAAAAACACAAATAATAAGATTGCGCCTTTGAATCCCAGAAGTTTATATCCGACAAAAATCGACAGCATCCTACACAAAAATAGAGAGATTGAATATATAAATATGATATGTGGTTTTTCCTTTACTGCGGCTATAGAAGTAAATGGATTATTTAATACATTAGCTATTATCATAATCGGCAAAAATCTAAACGCTATTACAGCATTTGTCCAAGATTTGTCAAAAAGGATGGCAACGATCTCTTTAGAAAAAAAAGATATCCCAATCAGAATGGGTAATATGATAAGAGTTATAATAAATTCCAATGAGATGAGCATAGTTTTTATCTTTTCATTATCCCTAATTTCGGATATATAAGGAAATATTACTTTTGCAACCGAAACCATAATCAAAGAAGCGGGTATACTTACTGCATAAAGAGGTAATTGAAATTCAGGAGCTAAATTTTTCCCCATAACAAATACAACAAATATAGCAGGAAATTGCTGTGCCAAGACATTAAATATCTGTTCAAACCCTATAAAAAAAATGAATTTTTGGGAGACCTTATCAATTGAAAATACCTTTGCACCAAAAGAAGGTAAGAACTGTATCTTAGATACTTTCATAAATATCAGTAACATACAAGTTTCTATCACTTCTGTAATAAAAAGTGCCAAAAATAGAATTGTTAATGTTGGTAACTTAAATGAAGAAGTGATTATTATACTGTAAAGCACTATTTGCTTAACCATTAGTGCAATAGATATCTCTTTAAACTGCATATTACTACTTAATCTGGTAATAGCAAGTGTCTTAATGGTTGCTAAAAATACCAAAATAAAAATAAATATATAATTGTGTTGTAGAGTAACATCTTTTAGAAAAAAGGATAGAAATTTGCTATTTAGAGAGAGTAATATTATAAGGAAAAAGGCAAAGAAAGATGAAACATAAAAGGCTAAGTTCCAGCGTTCCTTTTTTCTATCTTTGGGTGAACTAATATATAAATGTTTTGTGCCAAGCGGAATAATTGCTATTAAAATAACAATAAAAGATTGAAAAGATTTAAAAATTGAGATATCAGATTTGAGAAAATATCTAACTAAAAAGGGATATGTGACTAAACTTAATGCCCGAACAAATATGTTTGCGCATAAATTCCAGATACTTGATTTTACAAATTTACTCATTATATATTATTACAAACTTTTCTATACATAAAATCTGTAATAGCAATAAAGGCTGCCCAAATAAAATTAAAGTAATAAAGTGTCATAATAACGCAAGCCAAGCCATTAACAAAATATCCAATCAATGTAGAAAAAAATATTATTGAAACGATGCTATAGAGATTAGACTGCGAATTTTTTATTATAAACCACAGTTGTTTGAAAGTTTTGAAATAAATTAGCATAAAAATTATTAAACCGATCAAGCCTAACTTCCATAAAATTACAATATAGCTATTATCAACTATGCCAACAACACGTTGATTTAAGTATGGTGTTACAAGCACATCTCCCATCCCTTTACCTAACAAATAATTCTCTTTTATCTTACTAAAAACTCTTAAATAAGAGAGTATCCTTGCAGACACGCTGAAAGTTCTTACTCCTGTATCAAGCACTTCAAACCTTTCCTCAAATTTGGCTGTATTTATTGAATAATTAGAATAGATTATGAAACCCCCACTAAAAATCATAATGATTATTAAAAGAATGGGGATGATACTTTTAGATTTTTTATTCCTCATAATAAAAAGAATAAGCAGGAATGCTATTATGGAGCAAAAAGTGCCAATCCAAAGCGAACGTTGCATAAATATTAATATGCCAATAGAATAAATAATAGATAATAGAGTAAGCAAAATTTTCAAAAATTTGTTCATAGAATAGAATGCCATAAGTGTGATGCTGGTCATTAAACTTATCAATAGTAAATTTGCCTGCCTGGTTAATACCCTATCTCCATGCGTGATAAAAAAATAATAGTAAAACATTTGTAGAGCAATGATAGCACCTAAAACCAGAAATACTATCAATAGTTGTTTTAAAAAGGTATTGTCATCTTGATTATCTCTAAAAATTGATATCGTAAAGTAGAATCCAATTGGATAAAATAAATATTTTATTGATTCCTCTAATAAATAATGAGAATTATAGGTATAAATTCTCCCTCTTATAATCTCTAATGATAAATATAGTATAAATAACACCATTAGAAAATTAAAGGAGTTATCCAATCTAACTTTGAAAAGTATGTAAATTAATAGAATTAAAATAGCTGCAACCGCTAATTCCCCAGAAATAATGGGTAAAACACTATATCTATTTAATTGAGGTAATAAAAAGAAAATAGAAAGTAACACAAAAAATAAATATCGCCTGGAGATGAGAATAATAGGTGTCAAAATAATGAAAACTGGTGCAAAAAATAATAATATTAGTTTCGGTTCAAATTGGATTAAAAAAAAAATCAGAATAAGTATAAAACCAAGAATATATATAATATTTATTCTTTTTGAGAACATTTAGATTTTCTAAACCCTTGTTTAACCTTATCCCATCTATGGGCATCGTCCGGAAAAAATAGATATTTTCTTACATATTCTATTAATACTGAATAGATAATAGACAAAGTAATAGCAAGAAAAAATGCGCTGATACACAACTTAGCCCTTTGGGGTTTTGAGCGTTTTCCAGCAGGAACAGATCTATCAATAACCTCTAATGTGGGTAAATTTTTATATTCTTGAATCTTAGCAGACTCATATTCGGGATATAAATATTCATATACCTTTTTAGAGATTTCAATATTCATAAGTAAGCGAGAGTACTCTAAACTTATATCAGGCATATCATTTAAATTAAGTATATAATATGCGTCTTCCTTCTCTACAAATTCTAATTCATTAACTTTTCTATTGATTACTTCTTGTTCAAATTTTAACTTTTCTATTTTTGGTGAGTTAGGGGATAAAAACTTTTCTGATACTGATAAATCTATTGCATTATTAATTTTTTGAGATATCAAATTTGAATATAATTCTATCAAACTAGAAGTTTGTGCGGGGATATCAATTGTTTTGTTTTCCTTTTGAAATTTATTTAAAGCAGTAGAAAGAGAATCTATATTTTTTTTAATTTCATTAATGCGTTTTTCAATAAATTCTCTTGTTTGCTTTCCTTTGGTTTTCCTATTTTTTAGATTGAACTCATCCAATAATTTCCAATAATAGTTAGCTATATCAGCCGAAAAATATTTATCTTTTGTTTCAATTCTAATACTTATTAATCCTGTTTCCTCGTCTAAACTTATACTTCTTATCTTTTTATTTAGATACGCTGTAGCTTTTTCGTTTCTCACTAAACTATCTGAATCTTTAATTTCCAAATATTCGATTAGATTGAATTTCTTAATAATCTTTTCGCTGAAGCTTCTACTTTTCATTATCATTATCAATTCAGTGCTTGCTGGTTGTAATCCACCTTGAAAAAGAGAAGATCCTGCACCGAGAAATGAAGTTAAAGTTGAGGAGGTCTGGTTTTTTGCAGGTAAGATTGTAGCTTTTGAAGCCCAATATTTAGTGGCAGATAAACTATAAATTATTGCAATTACGCTTACGATTAAAGTGGTAATAATTATAAATTTTTTATGTTTTGAAATTACTAATAAAAGATCTAAAATATCAACTTCTTTTTTTCTCATACGTACTCCTCTTATTTATGATTACCATTTAACATTTTGAATTACAATAAGAACTGTTGCAATATCAGCGGCAACTTTCAGCACATCTTGAGCAATTTCCCAATAATCATACTCTTTTTTCTCAGGAATGAAAATCATATCACCAACCTCAATTTTAGTATTCTTATCTGGCTTTAACCATTCACCAGTTACAGCCTTAATCAATCTTATTTTACTTTTTCGTGCTCTCCAAGCAAATCCACCAGCTTTATTGATATAATATAGATAGTTTCTACCCGAAATAAATGTAATAAGTCCAGGACTTTTTACTTGACCCGAGACAGTTATAGTAATGGTTTTGTCTGGAATATAGATGAAATCACCGCTTTTCAATAAAATGTCTGCACCTTTATCCTTATCAAGCAAAAGTTTCCCAAAATCAATAGGGACCATTCCTTTTAATTCTCGGGACTTGGTTTTAAAATATTCATACTCCATATCAGTCATATCTTCAACCAACATCAATTTTAGTCTTTCAAATTCCTGGTCAACTATATCTACACTCCTTCTTCGCTGGATGTAGGCATTTTTCAGGTCAGCTTTATCAGTTGGTCCGCCGCATTTTTCAAGAATTTCAGAAAGGTATGCCTTACCTTCTTCTATTGAATATGCACCCGGGAATCTGACCTCTCCTGAAACGGTTACACCTTTCTTTTCATGAAATTCAGGAATTGAACGAATGAAAATTCTATCATCGTTTTTAAGGAGTAAGTTGTCCCCGCATTCAGGGTTATCTATTACCTTATTCAAATTAACAGAAAGAATTTCTGTATTAATATGATTATCTTTAAATTTAACAATCTCAGCTTTTTCTAAATATGCATCATCTCGCAAGCCACCAGAAACTGCTATTGCGTCAGATAGTCTATATCCCTCAGTTAAGTTATATTCATCAGGATTTTTTACTGCACCTGATACAGTAACTTTTAACTCTTCTCTTTTGTGATA
>JAYEOL010000018.1:0-16594 GCA_034722995.1 Candidatus Cloacimonadota bacterium
TCTTTGATTATGGTTGAATTCGTCTGGGGAACGAATCTGGATTTTGCCGCACAGGATTTGCGCGATGCAATTGATCAGAGTTTGGATTATTTGCCAGGTGATGCAAAACGACCGATGGTGATGAAACATAATCTCTCTCAAATGCCAATTTTACTTTACGGCATTACCGGAATGGAAAATACTTACGAACTGCGAAAACTTATTGAAGATGAAGTAGAACCAAAACTGAAACATTTAGATGGTGTGGCATCAATTATGGTAATGGGCGGTAAAGAAGCAGAAAAGCAAGTAATAATTGATAAAGTCAAATTAGAACAAAATAATATCTCTATAAATGAAGTAGTAGCAATGCTGTCTGCTCAGAATCTAAATATGACTGGTGGATATGTTGAAAAAGGTCAAAATGAATTTCTGATGCGAACAATTGGAGAATATAAATCCATAAAAGAAATTGAAAATACTCCTATTTCAATGACTAATACCGGTAAAGTAATATATGTTAAGGATATTGCAAAAGTTGTGGATGGATTCAAGGAAAAGAGATATTATATACGAACTAATGGCAAACCAACTGTAATGATGATGGTCTCTAAAGAATCGGGTGCAAACACATTAACAGTTTCAGAAAGCGTAAAAAAAGAATTGGAAATAATAAAAACGGAATTGCCAGGTTCTATTCAGTTCGCTGAAATTTTTGACCAGGGAGATATTGTCTCACGAATTACTTCAGAAACTGGAAACGCCTTAATATTCGGTGCAATCCTCGCCATACTTATTATGTTCATATTTTTACGAAACTGGCGACCGACTTCTGTAATATCATTAGCGATTCCCATTTCCGTGATAGCCACATTCATCCCAGTTTATCTGGCAAAATATTCTCTCAATATAATGACATTAGGAGGATTGGCATTGGGTGTGGGAATGCTTGTTGATAATGCTATTATTGTAATTGAAAACATCTATCGGCATCTTGAAAAGGGTGAAAAGAATATACCAGCCGCAAAAATCGGTGCATCGGAAGTCGGAATGGCAATCACAGCATCAACATTAACAACCATTGCCGTGTTTGCTCCGATGATTTTTACTCATGGACTTACAGCTCAACTTGTGCGCGGTCTTGCTTTGACCGTTGCTTTTGCACTTTTCGCTTCTTTATTCGTTGCATTAACCATTGTTCCTTTGATTGCATCTATGATTTTCAAAAGAAGAGCAACAGGCAAAGAATATCAACAAGCTTCTGGCAGGTTATTCATAGGCATTAGAAACAAATATTTAAAATTACTTGCCTGGTCCTTAAGGCATAGGGTCAAAACATTAGTTGCAATGGTTATTATATTTATTATTGCTATTGCTCTTATCCCTTTAATTGGCACAGAATTCATCCCCAAAACAGATATGCCAATGCAAACATTAAATATAAGAACACCAGTAGGAACAAGTCTTGAAGAAACGAACTTTTTTGTATCTCAAATGGAAGATATCATTGGAAATCTAAAAGAAGTAAAATATGTTATGTCATTAGTAGGTCCAATGACCGAGGCTGGAGCTGCATCAGACCCGACCAATCCGCAAAGTTCAAACGAATCACAAGTATTTTTCCGTCTGTATGATAAAGAAGAAAGAGAAAGAAGCTCCGAAGAAATACTGGACGAAATAAGAAGCAAAATACCGAAATTTGAAGGTACGAAAATAACTTTTTTAGATATGTCCGGGCAAATGATGGGCGGAACCGAATCGCCGATTTCTATTAAATTGTTTGGAAAGGACCTATCAGTTTTGAAATCAATTAGTAAGGAAATTGAGAACAGGATTACAAATGTTGAAGGTATTTGTGATGTTGATAATTCATTTAAAGAAGCCAAACCGGAACTTCATATTCATATTGATAGAGATAAAGCCTTCCATTACGGTTTAACTACTGCACAGGTTGCTTCTGCTGTGAAAACTGCTACTTATGGAACGATTGCTGGTATATTTAGACAAGCAGGTGATGAGATAAATATACTTGTTCGCTTGAAAGAGGAAAGTAGAAACAGCTTACAAGATATTGAAAATATCAGCATTACAAGTTCCCGACAAGTCGGGAGATTTACAATTCCATTAAAACAGATTGCTTCAATAAAAATGGGAGAAGGTCCTATCAAAATCTCCAGAGAACATAAAACGCGTAAAGTAACTATTTCCGCAAATGTAGTTGGAAGAGACCTCGGGAGCACGGTGAATGAAATCCAAACAATTATAAAAGATATTAAAGATAATCTGCCAATAGGCTATTTCATTGAGTTTGGCGGTGCTTACAAAGATATGAAGGAAACTTTCGTAACCTTGTCCTACGCTTTGCTTTTAGCTGCGCTTCTGGTATATGTGATTTTATCTTCACTCTTTGAATCTTTCAAACAACCGTTTGTTATTATGTTTACATTACCGCTGGCTTATATTGGTGTTATTTTCATTCTGTTACTTACAGGGACAACACTTAATGCACTCTCTTTTGTAGGTATTATTATATTGTCCGGAATTGTAGTGAATAATGCAATCGTCTTAATTGATCATATAAATCTTCTGCGCAGAAGTGGAATGGATAATCACAAAGCTATAATTCAAGCGGGTTCGGACAGAATGCGTCCTGTCTTGATTACAGCGATTACAACCATTGGAGGTATGTTTCCAATGGCTATTAGCACTGGTCAAGGCTCAGGATTAAGAGCGCCAATGGCTCTATCAGTAATCGGTGGACTTATTACTGCGACTTTCTTTACATTGGTGATAATTCCAACTATTTATACTGTTGTTGAGCGGATTTCATTTAAGAGGAAAAAAGGTATTATGAAAAAATTGCAAGGCAAAGATGAAAAATGATAAACACATAAAGAGTCATAAATTGGTGAATTAGTAAATTGGTAAATTAGTGAATTGGTGAATTAGTTCACCCCGTTAGATATTTATGTTTTTATATAAATATTATACTATCAGCCAATTGGTGGATATAAAAGAGAATTATAAATTTTTTTACAAATTATCTAACGGGGTAAATTAGTAAATCGGTTGAATCGGTTGAATCAGGAGATTGCGTCCCGATAAATCTGGAGAATTGACTTCCGTTATGCGTCGGACGGCACGGTTGACGATAACCGTAAACCGTTTCCAGCCTCGCAACCGTTTAACGAAATACGGTCTATTATTCAGTTGAATCAGTAAATCATGAATCAATAGCCCAGCCGTTTTTAACCCGTGAAATTCTGTAAGGAATATTTCACTGGGTTACGGCTGTAAAATAATGACAGCCAAAAATAGTTCAACGCCCTTCACGGCGTTCAAAGCATTGAATTAAATATAAAAAGGCGAGTTAAACTTGCCTTTTACTCTTTGATAATATAATATTAACTATAATAAAAAAACAATAGATTATGTCTATTAAAAAGAATTGATTAATATAATTTAGCTTTTCCCAAATATTGAAATAAATTGATAGCAATTATCGTTTGTCATTCAGTTTTGTAGTTCACTTTAGGAAGCAACTTGGAAAATAATAAAAAGCAAAGAAAACGGAAGATTGAAAAAGGTTTAATAGACGGACGTCTTTCCAGTTCTATCTGGAAATTGGCAGCTCCAATGATGATTAGTGGAGCTCTCCAAAACCTCTTTTCAATGGTAGACTTATACTTTGTTGGGAGATTAGGCCACATAGAAGTTGCTGCACTTTCTATAGCCGGCACTGTTGTTAGCATCCTCTTGATGTTGGTAATGGGAATTTCAGTGGGAACCACTGCACTTATCGCACACTTTACTGGCAAAAAGGAGCACGAGAAAGCTGATGAGGTGCTTGGGCAAACATTCATCCTTGGAATTATCGGCTCTCTAATTATGCTTACTGTGAGTCTTTTTTTAGTTGTGCCACTTCTTAAACTTTTTGGAGCAACTGGATATGTGCTTATTTATGCAGCCGAATATCTTAAGGTAGTATTTGGCTGGTCTTTAGCGATATTCTTATTTGTGGGCATAAATAGTGCTTTCCGTGGTACAGGTGATGCAAAGACTCCACTTAAGGCACTTATTATAGCGAATACCATTAATATTTTTCTTGACCCGATGTTGATTATGGGATATGGACCGTTTTCCCGAATGGGAGTTGAAGGCTCTGCAATTGCAACCGTTGTAAGTCGTGGAATAGGCGTTATCTTCCTCTTTTTGCATATGATATTTGGACATTCAACTATTCAATTTAAAATTAAATATATTAAGCCCATTCCAGTTCTGATGAAGAGGATAATAAGTATCGGGTCATTTGCATCCTTGCAGGTTTTTATAAGAGAAGTTTCCTTCCTTTTTCTAATGCGACTTGTTTCTTCTTTTGGAGCAGTTACTCTTGCTGCATACGGTGTCGGTGCTCGTCTTAGAATGTTTATTATGGTACCTGGATTTGGTTTTTCTAATGCGGCATCTGTCCTCGTTGGACAAAATATGGGTGCAAGTCAGCCAAAGCGAGCAACAAGCTCTGCATGGCAAGCCTTACTATATTATGAATCTATCGCTGTCCCATTAGCTGTAGTCTTTTTTATTTTTGCACCACATATTGTCGGTTTCTTTAATGATTACCCAGGAGTTATCAAAATTGGCAGTTCATTTTTAAGATATCTTGCTGTTACTTTTCCATTCCTCGCAGCTTCACTTGTTCTTGGACAAAGTATGAATGGTGCAGGAGATACAAAAACACCAACTGTTGTGAATGCTGTTGGACAGCTTGGCTTTAGGGTTCCATTTGCCTATTTGTTTGCTTTGGTTGCTAATATGACACAATCAGGCATCTGGTTGGGAATCAATGCCTCTGATGTAGTGCAAGGAATTGGAATGATGTTTGTATTTAGAAATGGACATTGGAAGAAAACCTATGCAAAACACAGAGAAAAGCTTGAAGGTAAGCCACTTATTCCGACTACAGATACAGCACTGCCATCTTCAGGGGCAGAAGAAGCCCTTTAAATAATATGAAACATACATGTCCCGAAAAGAATCAGGACACCACATTAAATAGAAAAAGATTTAATCCCAGTAAAATGATTAAAAAGATTTCACGGGACAGGCGGGGCAGGCAAAGGAAGATGAAAATAACACACCCCCTCCCCGACAAGTCGGGAAGACCCCTCTTATTAGAGGGGAATCAAATAAATCCCCTCTTGTTGAGCGGAGCGAAATCCCGATTTTTCTCGGGGAGAGGGGTGGATCCCGATTTACTCGTCTTGGCGAAGCAAGCCGAAGCCAGATCGGGAGACAGGGTGTGTAATCTGCCTGTCCGGCGTAGCTTTAGCGTAGACGGGTGTGGCTATTTTCAGATGAAATTTAGTATATTCCCAGAATTATTTGTATCTAAAAATTTGGAGAAAAAATGAAAAAATCTAAAAAACAAATTAATCTTGAAGCTAAAATATTATCAAAATTGTCAGGCAAATCAGCTTCTGTTGCCTCTCTTATTTTCGCTGATAAAGAGATACAGACATTGCAAGATTATGCAAATATTGTATCTATAAAACGATTAGGATTTAACGACCACGGTCCAGTCCATATGAGAAAAGCTGCTTTGAATTCACTCTTAATGTTTGACTTGCTTCATAAAGCAGGAATCAAATTTAATTTAGAAAAGGAGGGGATTGGGACTGTTGAAGATAGTAAAATAGCAGTTTTAATTGCCTCTTTATTACACGACATAGGAATGACTGCTTCACGAGACAACCATGAAACATTAAGTGTAATCCTCGCTCTTCCAATAATTAATAGGTTGCTATCAAAAATTTATAATGAATCAGGAAAAATCGTTATTATGCAGTCATTAATCATTGAAGGCATTATAGGACATATGGCAACTCAGAAAATCCATTCTTTAGAAGCAGGACTTGTATTAATTGGTGATGGTTGTGATATGGAAAAAGGTAGAGCCCGGATACCCACCCTTCTATCACAAAGTCCAAGAGTGGGTGACATTCACAAATATTCTTCAAGTTCAATACAGAAAGTCTCAATAAGCAGCGGAGACAAAAAGCCTATTAAAATTGTTGTTGAAATGACCCAGTCTGTTGGATTTTACCAGATAGAAGAAGTCCTTTTCCCCAAAATTTTATCCAGTCCAGTAAAGCCTTATATTGAACTTTATGGAGAAGTTAAAGACGAGAAGAGACTTAGATACCTGTAGAAATAATTTAACAACCCCGAAATTTTTCCAATTATAACCTTGTCCCTTGACAGCATTCTTGCTAATATTTTTTTTCTTTCATTAACCTTTTTTAAGGTAAAAGATGAAATTTATAAAAATTATATTTATTATTTTATTTATATTTAGTTGCTCACAAAAATTTGAATTAGGTTCAAAAAATAATCCAGTAGAGATGTGCTTCGTTCCCTGGATGGAAACAGGAAAGATTATTACAAGGAGTAAAAAACTCACCAATTATCTTACTGAAAAAACAGGTTATCATTTCAGAGTAACCATTCCAACAAACTATGCAGCAGTAATAGAAGGAATGGGAACTGAAGAGGTTGATATTGCCTGGCTTCCACCCTTTGCTTATATTTTAGCAAATGAAAAATACGGTGCACAAGTGGCTTTAACACCTGTAAGAAAAGGTATGAAAAAATACAAAGGAGAATTCCTGGCAAGGTCAGATAATAATATTGACAGTCTCGCAGATATTGAAGGAAAAACTATTGCTTATACTGATGCAGCATCCACCTCGGGTTATGTTTATCCTTCTGCTCTTTTAACTAAAAAAGGAATAAAGCCAGGTAAAATCTATTTTGCTGGTGGGCATTCACAAGCCATTCTCGCAGTTTATCAAAATCGTGCTGATGTGGGTTGTGCATATTGGTCTCCTCCATCTAAAGGAGAACCCCAAGATGGCAGAAAAGAACTCTTGCAAACTCATCCTGATATATATAAAAAAACGAAAATAATTGGATTTACCGAATGGATTATGAACGATACTGTAACATTTAGAAAAGATTTTCCATCAGAAATGAAAAAGAAAATAGTTCAAGCCTTGATTGATTATGTAAATACTGAAGAAGGTAAAGTGGTAATGAAAAAATTATATGAAATTGACGACTATGTAAGAGCAACTGATTCTGATTATGATGGAGTAAGAAAAACACTAAAAACTCTCGGTATAGATGCAGGACAGCTTATAAAATAACTCGGATTGCAGGAGATATTATAAAAAGTTATATATGATTTATTCAGTTAAATTTAACCTTCATTAAAATTTCTTAAACATTTAAACCTTATTAAACAAAAATAATCTAATTAGGCAAAACACAAAAAGCACAGGATATGAAAAGAAGTGAAATTAATCTGCTGTTTCAAGAAAATTATAAAAAGATATTTCTTCTATCAGTAAAAATGTTGAAAAATTACGAAGATGCTGAAGATGCAACGCAGGAAATTTTTATGAAAGCATATCAAAATATAGATAAATTCAGACAGGAATCCAAATTATTCACATGGCTATACAGGATTGCCTTGAACCATATTTATAATTTTTCCAATAAAAAAAAGAATGTGAAAAATCTCAACGAAAAGAATCAGGATTTTTGTATTCGCACAAATGAAACTCCAGAAAAGGTATTGTATGAAAAGGAGCTTTATAACAAACTTAACGAAATAATAGAAGGATTATCACCAAAACAAAAAGAGGTATTCCTTTTAAGGTACTATAATGGGCTAAAATTTAATGAGATAGCTAAAATTCTAAAGAAAAGTTTGGGCACAATCAAAAGTAACTATTTTTTTGCAATGCAAAAGATAAAAAAGGAACTGGAAAAAGAACAATTATTGGAAACAAAAGAGGTAAGCTAAATATGAAATGCATTACAGATAAAAAACTATTAGACTATCTAAATGGAGAGGTTAAATCAAAACAAAAAGAAAAAATCTCTCGCCATATAAATAAATGTGAAACCTGCCAGAGAAGATTAAATGAATGGAAAAAGGTTATGGATGTTACAAAGGAATTTACACAAACTGATAAAAAGAATATCAAACTTCCCCAATTTGATACTATTATAAATAAACCGCAAATTGAGCCTTTTGCTTCTGAGGAAAGCAGCTTTTCCTGGCTAAAGTATTGGTTGAAACCTGCGATTGTTACCGCTGCTGTGGCAGTTCTCGTCCTATTTGCAATAATCTTTGTCCCTCTTAAGGAAAAAATATCGGTTAACCCTAATTATGTGGTATTTGAAAATGAATATAAATATACAGAAGCGTACTTAATTGATGATGAATTCATAATTGCCTTTGAACAATCAATGCTGAAAGAGATTTATCAAGATGAGGAATTGCGGGATAAGATATTGTATGAGTCCTGGGAATATTTATATGATATTATTGATTTGCTCTCAGATGAAGATATTAAATTTCTTGAGAATAAAATAAATACACTAAAAACAACATAAAAACAATGGAGGTAAAAAGATGAAAGTCTCAAGAATCACAGTAATAGCAATAATCCTACTATTAATCACTGGAGTAGCCTTTGCTAAGACTCAGGCTCCAATCCAGGGAAAGAAAAGAGAAATTGTAAGACAATATCGGACACTAGAGTTATTAAAAATTCTGGATTTGAGTGAAGAAGAGAGTGAAGTTGTGCTTCCCATTCTAAAAGAAATTGATAAAAATCGGGAAACATTCTACTTTCAACAACAGCAGCTTCTTAATGAAATAGAATTTGCAATTAAACAGAATGAAGGTGAAGCTAAAATTGCAGAATTGAATAACAAACTTATGAAATTACCAAAAGAATTTGAGAATAAAAGAGCTAAATTCTATAGTAAGTTACGTTCTCATCTTTCGGAAGAGCAATTTGCAAAATTTCTTGTTTTTAATCGTAGGTTTAAAAAGCTGTTACAAGAACGAATAAAAGCAATACACAATCCACCGCTGAAACAGCCACCACCAAGACGATAATTCTATTAGAGTCTGAAATTATTAAAGGCAGAGTAATACATTCTGCCTTTTTTGTAACAACTTTAATTTTATAATAGTATAGCGTTTCAATAAAATATTGACAAGTAATCATACTACAAAATAATAAATAACAAATTACAAATAACAAATAAATTCCAACTAGCAAAATCCCGATACATTGGGACTAAACATATTTAAGCATTTTATCATTTTTTGCATTTTGCAAATTTCTTTGTTTGATATTATTGAGTCCACTTAAGAAACCACTGAAGTGGTTAAATGGTTCGGGTTCATCGTTACCCACAGTTAAAACTGTGGGCTTCTATTTGTCGTGTAAACAGTTAGATAAGCAAGATAGAAGCCCACGATTTCAATCGTGGGCTTTACACAACAAACACCAGAATTTAACCGTTTTAACGGTTTTTTAAGCGGACTCATTATTTCTTCTTACTGATATGAATATCTGAAAATTGTTTGTTCTGGAAAATAGTAATCTTTTTCATTCTTGCTAACTCAAGTATCGCCAGAAAAAATGTAACCAACTCTAATTTGCTATAGTTTTTCATAAAATCAGAGAATAGCAATTTTTTATTTTTCCTTAAAATTTTACGAATTTCTTTTATCTTATCTTCAACTTTAAATTTTTCAAGAATAATATCCTGCGGCACCTCTTGAGGTGGTTGAAGAATATACTTTTGCAAGGCTTTAATTAAATCATATAGACCAACACTATTTTGTTCAATACTATACGAAATTGCAAAATCCTTAATATCTTTTTGAGTATTCTTATCAATACTCTTATAAAAATAATATTTGTTTTCCTCAGCAAGGTTATTTAGAAACTTCGCATATTCTTTAATTTCCTGATATGCAATTAAGTTACTTACCAATTCAGCTTGAAGGTCTTCTTCTTCCTCATAAACCTGTCGTGGTAGAAGGGAGCGAAGTTTTATTTGAATTAAAGTTGCAGCCATCTCCATAAATTCTCCCTCAATAGAGATGTTTAACTCTTCCATTAATGACAAATATTTTAAATATTCAGAAAGCATAAAAGCAATAGGTATGTCATAAATATCTATCTTATGCTTACGAATAAGAAAAAGTAGCAAGTCCAGAGGACCTTCAAAATTTGGCAGTTTAATCTTATATTTTTTGTTATTGGTCCCCGAGCAAATCGGGGATTGAAGTTTATTTGACATTTGATATTTGCCCGTCCTCCGCAGTCCCGACTTTTTTCGGGACGGAGGATGGATAATTTGTCATTTTTTTAATATATTTCCAGATATTTATCTAACTCCCATTGTGTAACTTGCATATTATACTCATCCCATTCTTTTGTCTTGGCATTAATATAATTCTTACAAGTATGGTTTCCCAATGCTTGCCGAATTACTTTATCTGTCTTTAACTCATTGATAGCATCCATTAAAGAGCAAGGTAATGTATCAATATTAAGATTTTTTAATTTCAACTCATCAAAATTATAAATATCTTCCTCAACTGGCTCTGGAGATGTAAGGTTTTTCTTTATTCCGTCCAATCCTGCTTTGAGCATCACTGCAAATGCGAGATAAAGATTACAACTTGGGTCCGGGGATCTTAATTCCAATCTAGTAGATTCTTCTTTCCCTGTGGAATATTTAGGTACTCTAATAAGGGCGGACCTGTTGATTCTTGCCCAACTTATGTATACGGGTGCTTCATAACCTGGAGTTAATCTTTTATATGAATTAACTGTCGGTGAAAGCATTGCTGACATTGCTTTAATATGTTGAAGCTGACCTGCAATAAAATTATATGCTATTTTTGATAGTTTGTATTTATCACTTTTGTTATAAAAGGCATTCTCTCTTGTTGTTATATCAAATAAACTCTGATGTATATGCATTCCTGAGCCATTAATTCCCATTATTGGTTTTGGCATAAATGTGGCATGTAAATCGTATTTTTGTGCAATTGCTTTTAGCACAAATCGTAGTGTGGTGGCACTATCAGCAGTTCTCAAAGCATTGTCATACCTAAAGTCAATTTCATGCTGTCCAAGAGCGACCTCGTGGTGAGATGCTTCAACATCTATTCCGAACCTCTCTAGAGCAAGCACCATTTCCCGCCTTATTGTATATGCCTGGTCCGTTGATAAATCAAAATAACTCGCTCTATCATGTGGCAAAGGTACAAGTTTTCCATCTTCTTTTTTAAATAAAAAGAATTCCATCTCTGGTCCAACATTATATTCAAGACTCATACTTCTTGCTTCTTTAATTGCTTTTTTAAGTATGAATCTGGGATCCCCCTCAAAAGGCGTTCCATCGGGTTGATAAATATCACATATAAATCTTGCTGTGTTTCCCTTATCAGCTTTTAACCAGGGAATAATTGCATAAGTGCTAATATCTGGCTTTAATATCATATCACTTTCATGTATTCGTGCAAAACCTTCTATAGAAGAGCCATCAAACCAGGTCCCATATTGTAATGAATCAGCTATATGTTCTACACAAATTGTCAGGCTTTTTACAACCCCCAAAATATCTGTAAATTGTAATAGGATAAACTTTACATTGTCTTTTTTGGTTTGTTCTAATATTTTGTTAATTTCCATAGGTATCCTCTTTTATTTCTATTTTTGGCTTCCATTTGTTATTTGTCCGCCAGACCCGATTTTATCGGTCCGTCAACTGACGGATTGGAGCTGGCGGATTGCAATCTTACTTCTACAAGATTGATATGCCAGTAAGCAGTTTAATAAAAAAGTTAATAGGAGGCATTATAACCCCACCAATGATATTTAATCCCATAAGATTACTGACAAGAACGATTCCAATCAATATAAATGCTCCCTTTCTTTCAAATCGTTGATATCTAAAATATGCTTCGTCTGAAAGAAAAGCGCCTAAAATTTTTGAACCATCTAAAGGTGGAAATGGAATTAAATTAAACAATCCCAAGGCAATATTAATAAAAATAGTATAGAAAATAATAACTATAAAAATATTTTGAGATGAAGCCGATGTATGGGCGTTAAAAAAATTAAAAATCAAACTAAAAATAATAGCACTAATAAAATTAGCAGCAGGTCCAGCTAACGCCACATACGCAGTGTCCCTTTTGATATTTTTAAAATTGTATGGATTTATTGGTACTGGTTTTGCCCATCCAATATGAACAATAAATAGCATAATTGTGCCGATCGGGTCTAAATGTTTAAGTGGATTTAGTGTCAATCTACCCGCTCTTTTAGCAGTGTCATCACCCAAACGATATGCAACATAACCATGCGAAAATTCATGCACGGTTAATGCGTAAAGTATAGGAAATATTAATAAGACAAATTGGGTTATTTGATTCATATTAAGTTAATATGTATTAATATCAAAAAAATGTCAATCTTTTTATTCTTTTTTACTCCCCTTTAATTTTGAAAAAGTAACAATTATCTTACAGCTTTCTATATAAATTGACATCTTATTTATTAAATTAATTTCTTGATTTTAAAATAATAATAGCGATTTTAATGCTAAGAAGGATGTAAATTATGCAACTACATCAGTCATTTATTACTACAGCAAAAAAGTTTGGTAATAAAATAGCTATTTATGACCAGGCAACGGATAAAGAAATCAGTTATAGTAAAATGCTAATTGCATCTCTGATTCTTTCAAAAAAGTTTTCAAAATATCATGGACAGTATATTGGCGTAATGGTTCCTACATCGGCAGGTTGTATGCTCTCTATACTTGGGTCTCTGATGTGCGGTAAAATACCTGTGATGATAAACTATGCGACAGGTGCAGGAGAAAATTGCATCTACGCACAGGAAAAATGCAGCTTCAAAACTATTATCACAAGTAAGAAGCTACTGGAAAAAATTAATGTGGAACCAGTAGAAGGAATGGTTTTTCTTGAAGATATAATGGATTCACTCACAACATTAGATAAACTGAAAGCTGCAATTAAATCAAAACTACCGACTTCTATTTTGCAATCACGGGTTCACAAAGGTTCAGATGATGAAGATTGCGTTATTCTGTTCACAAGTGGAAGCGAGAAAGACCCTAAAGCAGTTCAGCTTTCACATAAGAATATCTTTCATAATGTTAATGCATTCCCAAAAATAATTGATGTAGATGAGAATGATATCTTTGCAGGCACTCTTCCCTTATTTCATGTGTTTGGCTTAACAACTACCTTCTGGTTACCAATTACTATAGGAGCATCTATTGTTGCCCATGCTAATCCATTAGATTACAAAGCAATCTGCGATTCAATCAGGAAATATAAGATAACCTTTGTAATAGGAACTCCAGCATTTTTCCATGGCTATTTACAGAAATCGGAACCAGGTGATTTTGCTTCTGTTAGACTAGCAATCGCTGGTGCAGATAAAGTTACAGACCAGCTTCGTGAAGGATATATAAAAAAACACAATTTAGAACTTATGGAAGGTTATGGCACAACAGAAACAAGTCCTGTAATTTCTACAAATGTTCCTGGCGTAAATAAACCTGGCAGTATAGGTAAACCTCTCCCTGAAGTTCAGGTTAAAATTGTAGATAGAGAAACAGACGAGGAGCTTCCTCTCAATAAGGAAGGTAAGATTTTAGTAAAAGGCAATATGGTTATGAATGGCTACTTAGGAGACCTTGAAGAGACTTCACTTCGCATTCGTAATGGGTGGTATGACACTGGAGATATGGGAGTATTAGATGAAGATGGATTTCTCTGGCATAGAGGTAGATTGAGAAGATTCGTAAAGGTTGGTGGAGAGATGATCTCTCTTGTTCGTGTAGAGAATGTCTTAGAAAAACTGCTGCCAGAAGGAGCTGTCTGTTGCGTTGTTGATGTCCCTAATCCAAGAAAAGGTTCTGACATCGTTGCGGCTGTAACTACAAAAGAAATCAACAAAAAACATATTAAGAAGCAAATGAAAAAAGAGCTTCCAGCAATCGCAATCCCAAAAGAATTTCATCTGATTGAAGATATCCCAATGATGGGAAGTGGTAAAGTCAACTTCCGCAAAGTAGAAAAAATATGTAGAAAATTAGAGAATGATAAATCCAATTAAAATTATCTAAGAGGTTTGATTCATGCCAAAAAAATTTGAGAAGAAACCGAGAAAAAAGAAATCAGTATTAAGAGAATGGATTGAAGCAATAATCTTTGCAGGAATTGCAGCAATTATCATAAAAACTTTTATTATTCAAACTTTCAGAATACCATCAGGTTCAATGGAAAGTTCGTTTTTGATTGGCGATTTCCTGGTTGCTAATAAATTTGTATTTCATTTTCGTGAACCAAAACAATTTGAACCAGTTATCTTCAAATACCCAATGGATAGTTATGATCCTCAGCCCAGCGAAAGATATGCTAAAATCATCCATCCTATATATTGGGATAAGAAAAATTTCTTTTTTAAGTATTACAAGCGTCGGGATTTTATCAAAAGAATTATTGGAATGCCTGGTGATACATTACAAATTATAGATAAAAATGTTTACATCAACGGAAAATACATAAAGGAAGATTACACTCAACATATAGATTATCGTATAATACCAAGAGAAAAAGGACATCTTTATATCAATTCTGAATTTATGGGAAGCAGGGACAACTTTGGACCTTTAGTAATTCCTGAAGGAAAATACTTTGTAATGGGAGATAACAGAGACAACAGCAGCGACTCGCGTTATTGGGGATTATTAGATAAAGAATTTATAAGAGGTATTCCAATGATTATCTACTGGTCATGGGACGAGCATCATCGTATCCGCTGGAGAAGATTGCTGAAAATTGTCTAAAACCATATAACCACCGATGACCACCGATAGACACTGATAAATTTATTTCAAAAAAAGAGGTGTATTCAAAATGGCTATTCTATACAAAGCTTTAAGTGATAAAATCATCGGTATCTGTATTGATATTTACCCTGTTAAATAGTAAAGATATTTTGCAACAGAAGTCCAATTATCAATTATTTAACAGGGTGAATAAAGAATTGGGTCCTGGATTCTTGGAGTCAGTATATAAGCATACTATCGCTTATGAATTTACTAAAAATAAATTTCACTATGAAAAAGAAAAACTTCTACGCACTAAATATAAAGACACTATTATTGACAAGGCTTTTTATGCTGATTTTGTTATAGAAAATAAAATCATTCTTGAAATAAAAACAGTTAAAAATTTTGAAAATATTCATTATGCACAGTTACTAAACTATCTAAAAGCCACAGGATTAAGAGTTGGTTATCTCATTAACTTTGGAAAACTTAAATTGGAATGGAAAAGAATGATTTACTAACTTTTTTATTATAAACCACCGAGTACTTCTATTCAGACTGCTATTTACGAAATCATCTAATCGGGAAAAGACTGACGGAACTTTATGATTAAAGATAATATTTTGCGGAATAACAGAGTTAAAAGTAGTTATAGATAATATCTCGGTGCTTATCGGTGCTATCGGTGGTTGAAATAATATTATATCGGTGATAATTGATGCTTTCGGCGGTTAATAATATTTCCATTTATCTCCATATCCCCTTTTGCATAAAAAAATGCAACTACTGCAATTTTTATTCAGTGCCATATAAATCGGATTTGGTCAGCAAATACATTGCTTGTTTGAAAAAGGAGATAGAACTCTTTCCACGAGAGCAAAAACTTGTTGTTGACACAATCTATTTCGGTGGCGGAACCCCATCTCTGCTCTCCTTCTCACACTTGTTCAAAATAATAACAACATTAACAGACAAATTTATAATTGCAGAAAATCCTGAGGTAACTTTAGAAGCCAACCCGATAAATGTAACCAAAGCCGCTGCTAAAAACTGGAAAATTTGCGGAATCAATCGTATAAGTCTGGGTGCCCAATCCTTCCATAATTCAGAATTAAAACTTTTAGGAAGATTACATTCTGAAAAAGAAATATATTCTGCTGTTGAAGCTATCAGAGAATATTGTACTGATAATATCTCTTTAGACCTGATGTATGGAATTCCATTTCAAACTAAGCAGAACTGGATAACCTCATTAAAAAAAGCAATAAGTCTTAAGCCCAAACACATTTCATCATATTGCTTATCTATTGAAGAAGGCACTTATCTCGCAGACAAACAAAATGAGTATACTTTTCCAGATGAAAATCTGCAAAGTGAAATGTATTACCAATTGATTAATATTCTTAAAAAAAATAAATTCTGTCAATATGAAATATCAAATTTTGCTCAAACAGGTTTTGAATCAAAACACAATTTAACATATTGGAATGGTGAAGAATATCTTGGCTTTGGACCTGCCTCTCATTCCTTCAATAATATGAAAAGATACAGCAATTTTGCAAATTTGAACAAGTATTTTGAATATATAGATAACAAAAAACTGCCGATTGAGGACTCAAAAATAATCTCAGAGCGAGAATTTATTTCTGATAAAATCATTTTGGGATTGCGACTGAATAAAGGAATATGCCTATCTGAATTCAAAAAGAAATATAATTTTGATGTTGAAATAGAATATGAAAATGTCTTAAAAAAATTTTTGTCTTCCAGATATTTGACAATTCAAAATGATAGACTGAAATTGACATCAAAAGCACTGTTTGTGTCTAATTCAATTTTAAGCGAATTTGTATAAAAA
>JAYEOL010000018.1:16694-18246 GCA_034722995.1 Candidatus Cloacimonadota bacterium
AAAAAGTCTCTCCTGCGGACATAATTCAGATTGAACAGATTATCCAAAAATCAAATATGGATATTATTTATTTGGAAAAAGCACCTAAAGTTGCTGTCTATACTATGCCAGAAAGTATCGCAGGTAAAGTTGCAGGCTTTGCTGGAGAGCCATGGGACGATGCGGTTACCCTTGCTCTTACTTATGCAGAAATCCCTTATGATACTGTCTGGGATCTTGAGGTATTAAGTGGTAAATTAGAAGAATATGACTGGCTACATCTTCATCATGAAGACTTTACTGGGCAGTACGGAAAATTTTATGCGGGTTTCAGAAATGCCAATTGGTATAAAGAGATAGTACGAATTAATGAAGAAATGGCAGCGAAACTCGGATTTCAGAAAGTCTGGCAACTTAAACACGCTGTTGCAGAGATGACAAGAGAGTATGTTAAAAATGGCGGGTTTTTATTTGCAATGTGTGCTGCTACAGATACTTATGATATTGCTCTTGCTTCAAAAAATATAGATATCTGCGATGTGCCTTTTGATGGTGACCCAAGGGATCCACGAGCAGAAAAAAAGCTTGATTATGAAAGAACTTTTGCATTCACAGATTTCACGCTTGTAAAAAATCCTTATGAATATGAATTCTCCAGCATAGATGCAAGTAATTATGCACAACTTCGTGGCCCAGAAGGAGATTATTTTACACTCTTCCTTTTCTCTGCCAAGTATGACCCTGTCCCAACTATGCTTACTCAATGTCATGTAAATGTTGTGAATGGATTTCTTGGACAAACCACTTCATTTCATAAACAATATATTAAGAAGAGCGTTATTGTCTTAGGAGAAGTAGAGGGAGCTGACGAGGTAAAATATTTGCACGGTAATTTTGGCAGAGGAACTTTTACTTTTTATGGCGGTCATGACCCGGAAGATTATCAGCATAGAATCGGCGACCCACCCACTCTTTTAGAATTGTATAAAAATTCTCCCGGCTATAGACTTATTCTTAATAACATTCTATTTCCAGCAGCAAAAAAGAAAAAATTGAAAACCTGATTACTCCTTTGGATGAAAGAAAAATCTTGCATAAATATATGCAATCATCTCGCTTAATACTGTTCGTACACCATCACTGGATTTCCACCAATGTTCCGGGTCGTAACTAAAATCATCAGCAGAAATAATTCCTACTTTGATTGAATCCCCAAGTGCTTTTTTGAACAATATCCAGCTTCTTCTTGAGTGAGTACCAAGAGAAAACAGATTGATTGTTTTTATATTTTGATTTGAATCCTCAACCCACTTCTTTAATGCACATGCAGATGTGTAGGTTCTATCTTTAATTGTATAATGGGCTGGGACTGCGATAATTTTTTCTTTTGTAAAACCAATTATTTTAATTATTGACTCTGCAAGTTCAGCTTCAGTTTTGTATTCAGATAAGGGATAACCTTTTAACAAAGGACCTCCAGTTGTAATTAATAATTTATATCCTTTACTATTGAATTCATCAATTGCTTGTTTAAGAGCATAATCTGGTAGCCAGCCTTCTACAACAAGTATGT
>JAYEOL010000018.1:18346-22808 GCA_034722995.1 Candidatus Cloacimonadota bacterium
GATAAGGGATAACCTTTTAACAAAGGACCTCCAGTTGTAATTAATAATTTATATCCTTTACTATTGAATTCATCAATTGCTTGTTTAAGAGCATAATCTGGTAGCCAGCCTTCTACAACAAGTATGTTGCTATTAATTGGTTTATCAATTTCGAGAAATGATTGGAAGTTTGATATAATCCCAAAAATTAATCCAACAAGGCTTATTATGAGTAAAGCCCAATCACGCTTAGTTAGGCAGAAACGATTTTTCTTTTCAATTGATTTCTCTAAAAGATAGATCTATATTTATTTTGGAACGATTCAAAAAAGCCATCCACTGCTGATGTTTTTCTTTATCTGCCTTAAATTTCTCATCATATAAAATTTTACGAGCCTTTAAATCTGTACCTCTGTTTTTAAATGTCATTTCAATTGCTTCTTTTAGCAAATTTGGTTTGAACTTGTAATTATTCGCTAAATAGTAGATGTCGTAAAAATCTTTCATCCGACTGGTGAAGAAATTTAGATTTGTAATTGCTTCCAATTTTTCCGCTATTGCAGATTCCGGTGTGTAGGTAATAAGTTCAGGACCTGGCATATCTGACAATAAAACCGGGAAATCCAGGGAAAGTGGTTCTGGTACAACTATATCTCCAAACCCAATATCAAAGTGGATTCTCCTCTTTGCATGACCAAGATATGCTTCACAATAGGCACTTAAAAAATGAAACTTACCAACAAGTTGTCGTGAAATTTTTCAATTAAATGACAAATATCAAATTTCTAATATCTAATAAAATTTCAAATATCAAATACCAAATATAAAAGGATTAGTCTTCTGAGATTTTTTTTTGATATGATTTGACATTGTGGCTTTGTCATTTTATTTGACATTATGAATTTAGATTTAGAAATTTATCCCACCCGAAGGGTGGTCTTTTTTCTATGCTGTCATAGAAAAAAAATAGATTCTTATACCCTGATAATCCGCATCTTCATTGACTATTTCTGATTCAAGACTTTTGTGATCAAACCTGACACCATCATCTACCTTTATGGAAATAATCTCCTTTATTATCTGAAGAAGGTTCTTTTCAGTGTTAGAGATATTAACTCCCAGAAAATCGATATCTTTCGTCGGTCTGGAATTCGGCATATCATATACAAGAAAAAGGAGAGCTCCTTTTAAAACAAAGTTGCTTTTATAAGATGAAATAGATAACCTATATAGTAATCGTTCCTGGAAATATTGTAGTAAAACAGCAATAAAATCTCGATTTGATTCTTTAGCTATCCTCAAAAGTCGGGCTCTAACTGAAGCAGGAATATTTTTTATCTCCTTTTTCATACAATTACCATCGCTTTGATATATGGAAGCATCACTGTTTTAACCTTACATTTGATGGCATATTCATGAAGCTTGGGAATATCCGCATCCTTGCGTTTCAGGTAATTCTTTAGCCCTTCCAGTGGAAGATCTTCTCCCAGTTTATTGCGGTAACGAAACATATCGCAAATCGTCTTTTCTGCATTGTATATCTTAAAATTGCCTGACATTGTTTTCTTTTCTTCAATTCCAAAAGAGTAGAGACTCTCCGGAAAATAGTAAACTTTTATCGGTGGATAATCAAGACTGAATTTATCGGTATTCATGGGAACCGCTACTGTTATTGTTCCCGGATTTATGGTTGAAAGATTATGATATGATAGAGCAGAAGTGAGACAGATTATGGCACTTCCCTTTGCTTTTGCTATATCCACGAATCCACTATGTTCATCCCATGTAAAATCAATCAGCTTATAAAGACCGGGCTTAATCTTTTCTATTATACCATTTTCTACAGCTTTAGCAATATCTCGAGTATGAAAACTTTGATCTTTCAGGTCTTTCATCCTGGCATAACCCTGATGATTTTTGAAAAATGCTTCTATATTTTTCATTTTTACCTCTTGGTTCTATTGCAAGGTATTCACAAATCAGATACCTTGCTAATGAACCAAAAACAAAATTCATCCTTTATCTGTAAAGTTTTTTTTGTTGTTATTTTCCATCTTTACCTCATAATAAATTAGCTCGTATAACAGTGAAGACTCGAGTTCAGGTGAGCGAAGCGAGACTGGACTTAAGTCGGTAGAAATTCTTCGCATTCTGAACTCCATCGCGATCCTAAGTGAAATAGAAAAAAGAGATTTCACAGGACAGGTAAATCGTGATGAAGTCCAGTCTGCTGGAGACCCGGCTTTCCTGATACAAGCTATGCTCAGTAGTTTACTTCGCAGTTCTTAACTCATCCCGAAATTTTCGGGTTAAGTCTGGTACTGCTTGGATAATTCCTCAATTGTTCTGTTCTCATAACCATTTTTGGTTAATCCAAAAGAAGACAGAACTTCATCTATTTCCGGATCTACTATTTTTATTTCCTCATAAGTTAGCTTGCATAATTTATAAACAATCTGGTAAATTTTAGCTAATACTTAATTTCTATTTCCTTAAAAAAATCTAATAACCCTAAACATTTTTCCCCAAATTTCGCAGATATGGATGGAATTCTGTTTGGTATATTTTTCTCATCGGCAACAATGATTGCATCTTCACAAATACTAAGAGATATTACCCACGGATCAGCCCATCTTGGTTTTCTACTTTCGTTGATCCAATAATTGTTGTCGTATTGTTTTTCAATATCTTTGAGTTTTTGTCTTTGACAATTGTCAATATCTCTGAACATTTTCTTGTTTTTCTTGCACCATTCATAAATTTCATCCTGCCCAACTTTAATTTCTTCATAAACTTCTAAAGGAGAAATAAGCTCTTCATTTTGTATCATACTTTCTAATTTTTCCCAAATTGCGGGAAACACATCTCTCCGGTAGACATCTTTCTTCCAAGGTGGGATGAGATTTATTAAAGAGCTGGTATCAATGCAATATACTGTTTTTGGAAATAAATATTGTTGACTCGGCATTCTTAATTATCGTTCTACAAATTTTTCTATATATTTTGTTTTCATATTTAAAATGTCAAATACCTCAGAATAGGAGATCTTGCCTATACGATAAGAATTGTTTATCTCTTTAATTGCTAAATTCCCAATACGATTCTGAAATACCTTATCCCAGTTTTTATAACCGAACATTTCTTCTTTCTTTTCTTGTAATTTCTTAACACCTTCCCTTTTGAACTGATTATATTTCTCATTAGTTATGTATCCTGACCAAAGAAGTCTAAGCATAATTACCTGTTTGCTTACTCCATAAATTTTAGAAATCTCTGAAATTGCGTTTTCATCTAATTGAGAGTATCTTTTACATTCTTTCTTTAAGTCATCCATAGGAACAAGGAATTCAGCAGAAAACAAATCGCAATCCTTTTCTATTCTATCACTTTCCTGCTCAATTTCTATTGAACATATACCAGAGGTTCTTTTTATTAGGTGATATACTTCGTGAAAAAGAGAAAATAATTTTATTGGTGGTTTATCTTCTTCATTTAAAACGATAACAGAAATATCAGAGAGAATAACAAATCCTCTAACATCAGTAGCTTTTAAAGGTAGTTCTATTATTGATATCAAAAGTTTTTCTTCTAAAACTTGTTTATAATTTGCTAAAAGTTCTTTTGATTTTATTGATTTCAATACTTCAATTTTCAAATAATTTCTAAATTCCGATGCTAAGTCATCAGGTTTTAATGTTTCAGGGAAAGTCGGAATCTGGCTTTTTTTATAAGTTAATTCCGCTAACTTATTAGCAAGATAATAAGCCCTTCTTTCAGCTATATATACCTGCGGGGTTAGTCTTTTTTCACGATTTATTCTGTAGTCAGATAATACAGGCATCTTAGGAAGTGTATCTGTAAAGAATGCAGCAAGGGGGCGTTGATAAATATTAGCCAATTTCTTTATTTGAATTAATGTAAATGAATCAGTCCCTTTTTCTGTTTTTTCAATCTTTTCTGTAGTAGTATTAATTTTCTTCGCCACCTCATCAATGGTATATCCTGAGGTATCACGAAGTGCTTTTAATACTTCTGGATTTAATTTTATTTCTATACTTTTTCTCATGTTTTTTCCTCCACAATTTTTATTTCTTCTTCTGTCAAAGCATATAATTTATAAACCATTATATCTATTTTATCTTCCAGAAGTTGCGTGTCTTTGCCCTCTTTTTTGAGAGAAAGGATTTGGTCTACTATCTTGATGAAGGGTTGCCGGTCTTCTTTTGAGATTTTGGGAATGGGAATAAGTTCAACATATTGCTTAGTATGCCGTTTTGCATTCTCTGATAAAGAAGATGAAATTTGATAAAAATAAAAATCAATTAGTTTTGAATTTATTAATGAAATTAAATATTTGATAGCGTTCAAATAACTGTGTCTAATTTTTAAATTTTTCATGGTAATTAACAAACCAGATCTTCATAAAGGTGGCAAGATTTTTTTCTGATTTAAAACCATCAAGATTTTTTAATTTCCTGTTTAA
>JAYEOL010000019.1 GCA_034722995.1 Candidatus Cloacimonadota bacterium
GTCACTGTCTGTAAATGGGGTCTTTTTATCAAAATCATAATAGAAACCATTATCTATTGCTGGTCCGATAGCTACTTTTACATCTGGATAAAGTCTTTTAACTGCCTGTGCCATAATATGAGCGGTGCTATGCCAATAAACTTTTCGTCCTTCCTCATCTTTGAATTTGTAAAAGAGAATAGTTGCATCTTTTTCTATTTTATGAGTTAAATCCACCTCTCTCTCGTTTAATCTGGCAGAGACAATTTCCTTTGCAAGCCCTTTGCTAATTCCTTCAGCAATTTGCAAAGGAGTAATCCCTTTTTCATATTCTTTTTTTGAGCCATCCGGGAAAGTGATTTTAATTTTCATAATACATCCTTGTAATTGTCACAGAGAACACAGAGGAATTTCTGATAAAATTTATGAGTTCTTTGTAGCTTGATTATTTTTTATAAAAAAGCAAGTTGTATGATTTTTCAGTCAAGAAAAATTGAATTTTTGCCTAATAGTTGGGAAAAATCTGATTTTGATTTAATAACTTTATTTTGTATAATATTCTCTCTTTGTCAAGTTATTATATTCAGTCCAATCTCTGTTCTGTTTTTTTGCTTTTTCAATTAAATCCTGTACTCCCATTATATGAGCATCCATATTATCTGCATAATGAAGTAATATTGCTTCTTTTGTTTTTGGTAAAACTACAGCTCCTTTTTCTCTCTCACCATGATGACTTAGGAGCAGATGTCTAATCTTATTCTTTAACATTGGCGGGAAATTATTAATTTGCTGAATTTTATCAACAACCATTTTATCACCAATCACAATATGACCAACAAGTTTTCCTTCATCTGTAAAGTCAATAAAAGGTCTAAGATGGTACTCATTCACTTTTCCTATATCATGCAGTATAGCACAACATACGAGTAAATCTCTGTCAATATCATTATCCTGATATATCGGGGCGACCGAATCGCAAATATTAGTTACTGTTATAGTATGATGTATGAGTCCTCCGACTTTATTGTGATGCCAGGATTTAGCAGCTGGTGCAGAGATAAACTTCTTCAAAAATTCCTTATCGTCAAAAAAAAGATGTAATAATTTATTCAGATATTTATTTTCAATTGAATCAAGATATTGAAACAATTGTTCAGTTAATTTATTTATATTTTTTGTAGTGGCAGGCGAGAAATCTGATATTTCATATTCACTTCCTTCAGCTTTTCTGACATTAGATATATTTAACTGTAGATTACTTTCATAAATATCAACAGATGCTTTTACTTTTACAATATCTCCGATACTAAATTGTGATTCCAGATGTTTTACATTATCCCAAATATTACCAATAATCTGACCTGTTTTATCAATACAGGTTACTCTGATGTATGATTTTCCTGCACGACTTTTTCTTAATGATTTTTCGCTAATTGCAAAGAAACTAACTATTTCAGTTCCTATGTAATCAGATAAATTTTCAACATAATGTTTTTTCATAATTAACCTCTAATTTAGTTGAACTGGTTGGACTGGTTGAATTTGTTGAACTGGTTGAACTGGTTGAACTGGTTGAACTGATTCAACTGATTCAACTATTTTACATAAATAGGATTGGAATAAATCCATCCGTAATTTCCTTTGTATACCTCAACACGATAGAAGCCGGGTTTTGTAATTGGGAATGAAATTTCGGGTGTAAGTTCCGAATGGACAACTTTTCCATTGAAGATAATTTTTATAAGACAATCTTGCGGAAGCTGGACAGAAAGGTAAAGTTTTTTTTCAGAAAGTGAAATCTCTTCGCCCGGAAGAGCAAAATTTTTGGTGTTTCCTGAGTAAATATAGTAGTAAAAATTATCCGGGTATCCACGATTAACATTTACAATAAAGCTGTTTCCATTTTTGAGAGCCTTTAATATTTGTATGTAATGGGTATTATTATTTAATTCTTGCCTGAGCCAGATGTGTGTTTGTATTGCCTTTAAAAGTCTTTTGTGCGGCAAAAAGGTTATTGACAAGGGTCCAAGTTTGTAAGTTTTACCATGTGCATCCGAACTTCCAATTGCAGATTTTTTAAGCCCCCTAATATTGAATTCATCCCATTTTTTTAGAATTTCTTTATATGGTTTTTTTATTGCGGAATTTGGGAATAATGTTTTGAATATAAGATTAAATGGTAAGATAAGACTGTCTGTCCATTCAGACAGAAAATTCCATATTTCTATACCGTCAAATTCTATTGCATCCCAGGCATCCCATTCATAAGCTCTTAATTTTTTTGTTCTTCTTTTTTCAATCGGGTGTGCGATAAATCCATAGCCATTATCCTCAGCTACAATCTTTACATATTCTTGTGCGGATAAAGAAGTTGGAAGAACAGCATCGGTTTGGAACACTAAGTAATGATTATTCCTTTTCGCATCATTCATTTCATATCCAGCGAGTACATAAATTCCATTATATTGTTTTTTACTAATTTCTTTCTTGGCATCTAAAGAAAGATGGTCGTTAATAGTTATGAAATCTAACTTGCATTGCTTTGCAGATTCTATTATATCATCAACTTTGCCACTGGCATCAAAAGAATATCCTGTATGTATATGCAAAGCTCCTGCATATTGATAGATTTCTTTGCCGAAAATAGAATTCTTTTTCATTTTATTAAATTTTACCAGTCATTAAAATGTTTTGTCAATTTTTAGGATTATTTTTAATTCAAGTTTTATCCGTCTGGGCGCCTGGCCGACACTGAAAGGAGAATGAAAATAGCATTTGTAAGCATTCCCAATCCCCAATTATCCCCGATTAAATCGGGGAGGGGAGGGCTTAGGAATGAGCGTGTAAGTTTTGATGAATTTATCATGTTTTTATTTTTTTCTTTGTGTCCCCGCGGACGCGGGGATTGCGTCTTTGTGGTGAAAGCGATTTTCATATGAAAGTATATTTACAAGTATAACTCATAACAAATAAGATATAACAAAAAAATGGTACACCCACAGGGACTCGAACCCGGAACCTACTGATTAAGAGTCAGTTGCTCTACCTGTTGAGCTATGGGTGCACCCAAATATAAATTAAAATTCAAAATGCAAAAGGGAAAAATCAAAATGAAATATTAAGATAAAATTCTATCTTAGAAGGAGTAGTCTTTTTACTGGACTGGTATAATTTTCTGTCAATAATTTGTAAAAGTATATTCCATTTGAAACTGGTTTACCATTATCATTTTTACCATCCCAGACAACTTCATTAATTTTGAATTTTGAATTTTGAATTTTGAATTTTTTTACCAATTGTCCTTTTACATTGTAAATTTTTATCCGTGTAAATCTGTGTAAATCTGTGGCTGAAAAAGAAATTGTTGTCCCGATTATATCGGGATTGAATGGATTTGGATAGTTCTGGTAAAGAATGAATTTATTTTTCAATTCAAAGTTTGAATCAATAGAAGTAACATTAATGTTATCACTATAATTTCCTGTCCGTTGAATATTACCTCTATACATTGTCCAGGGAGTTAGGGAACCTTTTGGATTTTTATAATCCCACACAGCTACACCTGAATTGGTACCTGAGATTAATTCCAAATCCCCATCTTTATCTAAATCATTAATAGTCAAAGAAGAATTTATAATTGAATTACCAGTAATTGGAAATTCCGGAAGAAGTTCGCCATTAAGAGAATAACAAAATATATTTCCGTTTGTAGTTGATGACAAGATTTCTATTTCTCCATCATTATTTATATCAACCGCAACAGGACTATTTTTTGTTCCAGTACCCATTTCTTGTGGCCAGCCTTGCAAAATAATACCATTTCCATTAATTATTTCTAATTCACCAGATAAAGTATTGAACGCAAGTAAGAATTCATCATCTCGTTCCTGAGTAAAAGCTATCATTGAAGAGAAAATATTTGATGATAGATCTTTTATACATTTTATATCACCATAACCATCAATAATATAGATTTTGTAGTCATAATTGCTAAAAGCTATACGATTATTATTATCAAAGATAATGGGAGGAGACCAAATTTGAGAATCGGTTTCTATTGGAAATCCATCCAAAATTACCCCTTCTGATGAGATAGCATATAAAGCTCCATTTAATGTGCCCAATACTATATCTTTTACTTCGTCATTATTAATATCACCAACTGCAACATCTGCAAATATTGGTGAACCAAGGGAGTAAGGGAAATTTGGATAATCACTACCATCTATTTTAATTACATATAATTTTCCATCCAAACAAGGTGCAATAATCTCTAATTCTTCATCCCCATCTAAATCCACAACTGTAGGAGTGCAAATCATCTGTCCGCCAGTTTCATATTCAAATATTACAGATTCATCATTATCAATAGCATAGATTTTATTATATCGGGTGGTTAAAACTATTTCATATTGCTGGTCATTATCAATATCACCCACAGCTATTGAAGACCACGCTTCTTCACCAAGCTCAACAGGGAAACCATCCGAGATGCTTGCATCCGCTTCAATAGAGTAAATTTTTCCTGCCCTGTCAACAAATAGGACTTCGTTTTCATTATCATTATCAAAATCAACAACCA
>JAYEOL010000020.1 GCA_034722995.1 Candidatus Cloacimonadota bacterium
AATTGTTTACACTTGGATTACCCCAAACAATATCATCGGTGTTTAAAGCAGATAAAGTATCTGCTAATCCAGCATAATCTTGTAGGAAATTAGTCTTTGCATAATAAGGGTCACAAACTTTTGCACAGCCAGTAAATAATAGATTACCACCACTGTTGAGGTAAAATCTTAGTATATCGTAATGGTTTACTAAATGGACATAAGAGAAAAGTTCTTTAGGATTGTTAGAGTGCCAAATAATAAGTTCATATTGCTGAACATCTGATGGCGCAAAATATGGCGCAATATTCTCTTCATCATTCCTAATATCTTTATTAGAATTGGCAATATCAGTAAAAAGTAATTCATTAAGATCGTAAATACTATCACTATCACAATCTTCCAAAAGATGGTTATAGAAAGTATCCACAGAATCCTCAATAGCATATATATTGGTTTCTTTTGTATCATCTACAAGAAGGATTCCACTTTTATCATCTGCTCCTTTTCGTTCATAAAGTACAAATTCAAATGATTCAGGAGTTGTATCAATAGCACCCTGGTAATCAACTGCTCTAACAGTGAAAGTATGTTCGCCGGGAGAGATATCAAATAAGTTACATTCTTGTTTTTTGTATATGGGAATTCTCATCCAATCTCCCAATTCATCACTAACAATTTCAGTAGAAATGACTGGTAAACCAATTGTACCACCATCTAATTGAATATCCATATAAGCTATATCACAGAAATATTGTTCATATATACCTAAATTTTCGTCGTAATTATAGGTATTGCCTTCAAAACTTGTCGTTTCTTTATCTGGCACATATTGATATTCGCCAAGATAATGCCACTTCATATGTATTTCAATATCGTCAGACCAGATAGCAGAAATATTACCATTCTTATCCATATAGAATCTATCTGCATAATGCAGTTCACCTGCTGTGATAGATTTACTTGGAACCATCTCTTCTGTAGTTGACATATAGGGCAGATAACTATATTCGCCAAGAACATAAATATGTGGAGTAATATTTAAGCGATGATCACCGAATATGATGTTATAATATGATGTCCATGATTTCCACGAACTCATAAAAGGACAGGTTTCAGGTTTGAAATGACCCCTCACAAAGAAAGTCATTTTTGCATAATCAGGGTCTTCAATTCCAGCTTTATCAACTGTTTTTACCTGTATCTGAGTTACTCTATCAAATTCATTCACTTTTAATGTTGGTTTCAAAGAGTCATCTTCAGGATAATTTTTCATAAGTAATACTTGCGATTTATTATCATTTTCACCCGGATCATCTGGAAAATCTTTAGTTGAATACCAAATTGTGCTATCTAAGACACTCGCCTCATTCCATTCAACAGACATAGAATCTGCTACATTTGTTCTTTCGTAATAAACAAGACGATATTTAAAGTATGCAGGGTCACTTCCATATATATCATTATCTCCAAGTGCGGTAAAGTTGAACAGAATTGCTGTACCAACACGGCAAGAATCAATTGCACCTTGCGAAGTACATACACTGGTTTCTGGAACATCTGACCAGGTAACAAAGTATTTTACAGCAGTTTTAGAAACTTCACCACTGTTATCTTTACACTTAACTTCAAATTTTCCAAAGTTCTTTCTGAAATCTGTTGTATCAGTAGATGGGAAAAATACGGTTGCTCTTGGATAACATTCATCAGGAGGAGTCCATATAGATTTTTTTGCTTTTGGGTCACTAAGAGGAATATCTCTGTCAGCACCTAGGGCATAGTGCCAAACCCATCCAGAATCATCAACTGAAAAACCATAAGCTCTGTCATAAACCCAGTCATTTGATAGAGAATCCCAGGTTCCAATACGATATGCATAACTTACAACATTGCCATCTACATCCCAGGCATTCCAATAAATCTTCTGATAAAAAAGAGAATCATATATAGCAGGGTCAATTAAGCTTCCGATTTCCTCAAACATAGTAGAATCTGACCATGAAGTGTCAGTTTTTGCAATACCACTGTATTCAGAAATTTCAATTTTGGGATTTTGATTCTCGTTTAAAATGCCTTTTCGTCCACAGCTAATAATTGTAATTAAACTTGCGATAATGAAAATACCTATAATCACAACATATTTATTCTTTAACATTTCTACCTCCCATAATTGAGCAACATTTTTGTTAACAATTTTAATAAGTCAATAAAAAAATTATTTTTTTTAAATTTTTTTATTTTGCTGATTTATTTTTGAACTAATTAACTTTTATTCTCGTTTCCAAACCCCTATTTAGGAAGGCAATTAACATTTTAGCCGAGAGACTCCCCAATTTAATTGGGGACTACTCCATATAGCAGCTTTTACAACATTAGATAAAAGAGTAGCAGTTGTAATAGAGCCAACTCCACCAGGTACTGGGGTTATCGCTTTTACTTTTTCAAATACACTTTCATAATCAACATCTCCTACAAATTTATACTGTTCTGATTTCTTGTCAAAAATTCTATTAATTCCTACATCAATAATAATTGAGTCTTTTTTAACCATCTTTTCAGTAACAAAATAAGGTATTCCAATTGCTGAAATCAAGATATCCGCTGCTTTTGTTGTCTCTTCCAAATTTTTGGTATGAGAATGGCAAATAGTAACAGTTGCATTAGCATATTCACACTTCCTTAAAAGTAAATTTCCTAATGGCTTACCAACTGTGTTGCTTCTCCCTAATACTACTACTTTTTCTCCATCGGTTTTAATATTATAAAATTTAATTAGTTCCAAAATAGCAGCTGGCGTACAGGGCATAAAACAATCCTTTCCAAGTAATAATTTGCCAGCATTGAGAGGATGTAAGCCATCTACATCTTTCTGAGGACTAATTGACATAATAACTTTATCAATTCTTAAATGAAGAGGTAAAGGCATCTGTAATAAAATTCCACTAACACTTTTATCTACATTAGTTACTTCAATTTGTTTGATGAGTTCATCCTCTTGAACATCTTGTTCAAAAGAAATCATTCTTGTGTTAATTCCAATCTTGTTCCCAGCTTTTATAATATTTTTAGAATAGTAATCTGATGCAGGATTGTCTCCGACTATAAATATCGCTAATAACGGACCAACTCCCTTATATTTTAAATTTGCAATCTCTTCTCTCAAATTTTCAAGAATCTCTTTTGCTACAACTTTTCCTTTTAAAACTTTTTCCATATTTCAATAAAAATTAGCATTTAACTCAGATTATGCGTTAAGAAACAATGCAATTATCAGAAGATTGCCACAAGATGGCTAAATAAAAAAGTTACGATAATTAGATTCAAAACTCGTTCTTCACCCAAAAGGTGAAAGACAGTATTCGCAAAGATCCTTATATAATTTGTGAATATCTGCGTTCATCTGTGGCATATGCATATTCTGGGTTTAATCTTCTCACTTTTCTAATGGGATTGACAATCTTTGAATATCTGTTGCTCTCCCTGTTTGCTCGTCAATTGAGACAATAACACCATTTAATTGTAGATTTTCCTTTGCAGGATTAAATCTGACAGGAATTTGCTTTATAAATCGATTTATTGCATCTTGAGTTCGTACTCCTATTACAGAATCGTGAGGACCTGTCATTCCTGCGTCAGTTATATAAGCAGTTCCTTTGGGCAAAATTCGTTCATCAGCGGTTTGGATATGCGTGTGAGTTCCAATTATTGCAGATACTTTTCCATCAAGATACCAGGCAAAAGCCATCTTTTCTGCTGTTGTTTCAGCATGAAAATCAATAAAAATAATATTTGTAATTTCTTTCAACTTTTTGATATAATTATCTGCACATCTGAATGGGCAATCCACAGTTACAGTAAATGCTCTGCCTATTAAATTAATAATTGCAATTTTAATTTTCTTTCTGGATTCATAAATAAAAAAATCATTTCCAGGTGCTTGAGGCGGATAATTAGCAGGCTTTAAGATTCTCTTTTCATCTAATAAAAATTTAATTATCTCTTTTTTATCCCAGAGATGATTGCCACTTGTAAAAATATCAATACCAATGTCAAACATCTGTTTGGCGGTTTTTGGAGTAATACCTCTTCCACCTGCGAGATTCTCACCGTTTGCAATTATTAAATCAAAATCTTCTCTGGATTTAAGAAAAGGAAGCAATTGTGATACAACTTTCCTCCCGGGTTTTCCAAAAATATCTGCAATGAACAAAATTTTTATCATAGTTTTTTTGAAACCTGATACTTATTATATTTATGGATGATAAACATTTTCTAAATTAAACGAAACAAATATTCCTCTATGGGTATCTTCCAATATCAGTGGGAAATAGACCAATTCAACCGATTCAACTAATTTAACTGATTCAACTGTTTCAACTACTTTGCCAATGCTGTTTTTCTAACCTCTCTTATGACAGTAACCTTAATTTGTCCAGGATATTGAAGTTCGTCTTCAATCTTTTTAGCCACATCTGAAGCCAACATTTCAGCTTGAGCATCATCAATATGATTGTGTTCCACCATTACTCTGACTTCTCTACCAGCTTGTATGGCGTAACATTTTTGAACCCCATCAAATGATGAGGCAATATTTTCTAAATTCTCTAACCTTTTCAAATATGATTCCAGCGTTTCCCGTCGTGCACCTGGGCGGGAGCCGGAAATAGCATCAGCGATTTGCACGAGAACGGCATAAAGGGTTTCTGCTTCTACATCTTCATGGTGTGCTTCAATAGCATTAACTATAGTTTGTGATAGACTATATTTTTTTGCCAAATTAGCACCAATTTGAGGATGTGATCCATTAACCTCATGGTCAACAGCTTTTCCAATATCATGTAACAAACCTATTTTCTTTGCTAGAGTTTGGTCTACACCAATTTCAGCTGCAATCATACCACATATCCAGGCTGTCTCAATGCTATGCTTAAGAACATTCTGTCCATAGCTTGTGCGGAATTGTAATTTTCCAACTAAATTTTCCAAAGGTTTTGGAAGGTCATTAATACCAAGATCAATACAAGTTTGCTTGCCTGTTTCAACAATTATTTGGCTTATTTCTTCTTCGGTTTTTTTAACTGTATCCTCTATTCTGCCTGGATGGATTCTTCCGTCAGATATTAATTTTTGCAAAGACTTACGAGCAATTTCCCTGCGTATAGGTTCAAAACTTGAGAGAATCACTGCCTCAGGAGTATCATCTACTATTAACTCAATTCCTGTTCTATTTTCAAAAGCCCGAATATTTCTACCCTCTCTACCAATAATTCTGCCTTTCATCTCTTCTGAAGGTAACGGAACAACCGAGACACAAGACTCTGCAATATAATCAACAGCGGTTCTCTGAATAGTAGAAGCTAAAACTTTGAGTGATTCCTTCTCTGCTTCAGATTTGGCTTTATCAATTATTTCTTTCCGAACTTTTGTAGCATCACTTTTCGCTTCATTTTCAAATCGCTCAAGCAATTTTTCAATAGCGTTCTGCTTATTCATTTGAGCAATCGCCATTAATTTTTCTGTTTGGTCGTCTATTAGCTTCTGCAACTTTTGCTCCTGCTCTTTTAGTTGAACTTGCTTTTGATTAACATGTCTTTCTCTATCAGAAACAGATTGTTCTCTTCTATCAAGCTTTGATAAACGTTCTTCAATACTGCTAATTTTTTGATTATATCTGTTTTCAAGTTTGTGCAATTCCTTTTTTCTATTTTCAATCTCCTTTTCTAGATTTGACCTTCTGGCATACCATTGTTCTTTTGCTTCTAATTCCGCTTCCTTTTTTATAACTTTCGCTTCAGAAAGTGCCTTTTCTTTAATTCTTCTTGAATTCTCTTTTGCATTGTTAATTCTCTTAATTGTTAAAATACGGAAGGAAATCCATCCCAAAGCAATTCCTACTAAAACTGTAATTGCCAGAGTGAGATATTGTATCATTTTTCATCCTTTCAATAAAAAAGACCTGTCCTTGCCGTGTAACAATTTGTTTGAACTGTATTTCAATAATGGGCATCCTTATAGATATTTTATGAGTCCAACTGCAATGAAGGCATTCACGCCATAACTAATCGAACACCCTATAGTTCAAGTTTAGCACAAAACAACATTGTTATCACAAACAGGATAGGCCTTTTTCAAGAAAAGAACAAAATGACTTAAATACTTATCCTTTTACAAATATAAGCTATTTTGTAACAAGCAGATTTACAGAAATTTATTTCTCAGAAAAAGAATCTAAAAGATTGGATATCTTTTTTAAATACTTTTCAACTTCAGATAATTGATCCTTTTGGGTAAACATCTCCTCAATTATATTTAATCCACATAATATTGATAATTTATACTTAGATTCAATGTTAGTATCAACAGATAACTCAGTTAATTTTGCATCAAGATATTCTGCATATTTTTTAATATCAGTTGGGTCCACATCACCAGCTATTGAGTATTCATCGCCAAAAATATTTACAAAAGTATTATTCATATATTTTTATAATTGATTTACTTTATTCAGATTCTTTTTCTTCAAGCACATCATCAATTGCGGTAAGTAAGGCATCAACTCTACTATCAATAACGTCTGCCTGTTCGGTATAACTTTTTAACTTATCTTCTTTTTGTGCTAATTTATTACTTAGTTCAGATGCCTGCTCTTTATAATATTGCAAGTCCTTTTCAAGTTCTGCTATGCGATTTTCTGCTCTATCTTTATTAAGGAACAGGTCTTTGTATTTATTATTTAATTCTTCTTTTTCTCTTAATACACTATTATATTTATCTTTTAAAGCTTTATATTCTGAAATTAGATTTTCAATCTTTTTTTCAATTTTACCAAGCAAATCAACATTCATTATTTTTACCTTAATGTAATTTTGTGTTCATTTAATAATTTATTAACAATATTGTCAAATAATTTATTAACATATTCATCCGTTAATGTTGATTTATCTGATTGAAAAGTGATGCTAAAAGCCATACTGCGATATTCTTCTTTAATTTGCTCGCCTTGATATACATCAAATAATCTGACATTTTTTATTATTTCCGAATTAATTGACTTGATAGTTCTTTCAATTTCTGCAACAGAGACTTCTTTTGGAACCATAATTGCTATGTCACGAAGCACAGGTGGAAATTTTATCACTTTCTTATAATATATTTCCTCTTGTTTAATATAATTAAGCAAGATTGAAACATTAATATCAAACAGTATTGTATGAACTTTAATCCCAAATTTAGATAAAATATCCTCTTGCAAGGTTCCTAATGAGCCAATCTTTGTATCACCAATAAATACATCAGCACTTTCACTAGATAAATAAAAAGGCTCATCAGACTTTTTGAAACTCATATAATGTGTGCAATGAAGAATTTTAAAAAGTGATTCTACAATACCTTTTACATCAAAGAATGAAGACAATTGAGATTTAGAATTCCAATATTTTGGTACAAAGTCTCCAACTATTACACCAGTTAGTGAAATAGGTTCAAGCGATGTATTATTGCTATCTTTAAGATAAATTTTATTTAGTTCAAATAGTTTAAAATTATCAAATTTATATGACAAATTTAATGCTACATTGTTAAGAAGGTCTGGAATTAAGGTAGTCCTCAAGATGGAAAATTGCTCACCTAAAGGATTTGATAATTCAATTGTATTTCTTCTATAATCATTTTGTGACAGATTGAGTTCATCAAGCACATCTAAATTTGCAAAACTGAGATTGCAAACTTCATAAAATCCTAAATTAACAAGATGATTTCGTATCTTTCGTATTGTCTTTCTTTTAAGAATATTTTCTATTCGCGGTAATGTAAATTGGGAACGAATATTTCTATAACCATAACATCGTGCGATTTCTTCTATAAGATCTACTTCCCGTTCCAAATCCAGCCGGAATGTGGGAATAGTTACTTCAAAATCTTTGCCTTTTTCATAAACCAAAAATTCTAATTTTTGTAAGTATGATTTTATGGTCTCAGGCTGTAGTTGTGTATCTAAAATGTTATTTACCCTGCTAGTTCGGAGAAAGATTTTTTTAGGCAAAACCTTATCAGGATATACATCTACAATGCCTTTACATATTTCTCCGCCGGCAGTTATCTGAATTAGCTGTGCAGCACGGTCAATTACTTCTTCTAATCTGTTTGTGTCCATCCCTCTTTCAAACCTGTATGAAGATTCAGATTCAAGATTTAGATAAAGAGATGTTGCACGGATATTCCTTGAATTAAAACATGCACATTCTAAAACAACATCCTTTGTTTCAGGGAGAATACTGCTATTAGTTCCTCCCATAATACCTGCCAGAGCAATCGGCTTCTCAATATCAGCGATGACAAGATTTTGATAAGATAAGGTATAAACCTGTTCATCAAGAAGTTTTATCTGCTCGCCATCTTTTGCTCTCCGAACTATAATTTTCTTGCCAGAAATGTCCGCATAATCAAAAGCATGTAGCGGATGACCATATTCCATTAAAACATAATTTGTTATATCTACGATATTGTTTATGGGACGCAACCCAATGGCTTTAAGCCTTTTTTGCATCCATTTTGGTGAAGGTTTAACAGTAATATCTCTAATCATCCTACAGCAATAACGAGGACAAAGTTCTGGAGCATTAATTTTTACTGACATAAGTTCTGAAGTTGGTTGTTTTCCGGACATATCAGGCTCAAATTCTATTTTAGGTGGAGTATACTTTTTACTCAGCATAACTGCAACTTCGCGAGCAATCCCGAGCATTCCTAAAAGATCAGGTCTGTTTGGTGTAATTTCCACATCTATGATATAGTCATTAATTTTTAAAACTTCTGCAAATGGGGTTCCTATATTCCAATCATTCCTTAAAACCATAATTCCAGAATGGTCATTGGAAATACCTAATTCTCTTTCAGAACAGATCATCCCAAGAGATTCTACTCCACGAATTTTAACTTTTTTAATCTGAGAATCCCCAACAATAGAACCAACTTTTGCAACAGGAACATATTTACCTTCTTTGACATTTGGTGCTCCGCAAATAACAGATATTGGCTTGTCTTCTCCCACATCTAAGATACAGACAGATAACTTATTTGAATTCGGATGTGGCTTTACAGACAAAATTTTACCAACAACGATATTTTCATATTCATCACCAAGATGAGTGATTTCCTCAACCTCAATCCCAAACATTGTAAGTCTCTGACAAAACTCTTTGACAGGAAGCTCTATTGGGATAAATTCTTTCAACCAATTATAGCTTATTTTCATAATTAATTATCATATCTTTTTATTGCCAACGAAACACAGAAAGTAAATTTAATCTTTTTTATTAAAGCGAAAAATCTGTGGTAAAAAAATCTTTTATCTATTTGTGGAAATTACACAAATTGCCTCAAAAATCTCAAATCATTTTTGAATAACATCCTGATGTCAGAAATTCCATAACGCAGCATAGTTATACGGTCAATACCTAAACCAAATGCAAAACCGGTGTATTTTTCTGAATCGTATTTAACTTCTTCTAAAACTTTTGGGTCAACCATTCCTGCACCGCCCATCTCTAACCAGCCTGTATTCTTACATAATTTACATCCTTTCCCTCCACAATTTATACACAAGATATCAATCTCAGCACTTGGTTCAGTAAAAGGGAAGAAATGTGGTCTGAAACGGGAATGCGTTTTTTCACCGAAGAATCTTTTTACAAAAGAATCCAGAGTGCTCTTCAAATCAACAAATGTAATACCGACACCAACGACTAATGCTTCAAATTGGTGGAAAACAGGCGAGTGTGAGGCATCAGGCTTATCGTTACGATAGCATCTTCCGGGTGCTATTATACGAATGGGTGGTTTATATTTCTCCATTACCCGAATCTGTACAGGCGAGGTTTCTGTGCGAAGTAGCATCCCATTTTTTAGATAGAAAGTGTCACTAAGATTCCTTGCTGGATGCCATTCTGGAGTATTTAATGCATCAAAATTGTAATACTCAGATTCAATTTCTGGGCCTTCAGCAATTTCAAAACCGAGACTTATGAAAATATCTTCAATTTCTTCCCATACCTGAAATAAAGGATGTTTAGCACCAGTTTCAATTGGTCTGCCGGGAAGAGTAATATCTATCTCTGGTTTAGTTTTAGACTTCTTCTGTTTTATAATTAAAAGCGCCTCTTTTCTTACACGGATTAGCTTTTCAATCTCTTTCTTTGTCTGGTTTAATAGATCACCAATTATAGGTCTCTGCTCGTTTGAAAGTCTCCCTATTTGACCCAATAATGAAGATAGCTTGCTTTTTCTCCCCAAGAATTTAATTCTAAGGCCTTCAAGTTCCTTCAAATTTTTACAATTAGGAATCTCTTCCAGAGCTTTCTGTCTTAAAATCTGAATTTCTTCTTTCACTGTTGTTACTCTTTTTCAAGTTTCTTTTTGACAGATTTTACAATTGACGCAAATGTTTTTGGATTGTTGATAGCCAGTTCAGAAAGCATCTTTCTATTTAAATCTATCTTTAACTTTTTTAACCCAAAAATAAACTGACTATAGTTTAAACCGTGTTCTTTTACCGCAGCATTGATTCTAATTATCCATAGTCTTCTAAAATTTCTTTTTCTATTTCTACGGTCCCGATATGCATATTGCCAACCTTTTTCAACTGCTTCACGAGCTGCACGATAAAGTTTACGACCACCTCTATATCCTTTTGCGTGTTTCAGAATCTTCTTCCTTCTTTTTCTTGACGCTACATTATTTGTTACTCTTGACATAACAACTCCTTATTAAATCCTAAATTCTAAATAATATCAAAACTCTAATATTTTAATTTCACTCATTGCAAGTTCTTTTTGAGTTTTAGATTCTTGTAATTTGAATTTATTTAGTATTTAGAGTTTAGTATTTAGAGTTTGATCTCTTTTATGATGCTAACATACTTTTTACTCTTTTTTCATCAGCAGACGAAACATATCCACCTTTTCTAAGACTCGCTTTTTGTTTAGAGGATTTTTTTGTCATAAAATGACCCCGATAAGCCTTATTCCTCTTTATCTTTCCGCTTCCGGTTCTACTGAATCTCTTAACAGCAGATTTCCTTGTCTTCATCTTTGGCATATAAACTCCTATATGTTTATTTCAATCTATCATTCTATATTTCGGGTTCTTATAAATACTTTTATAGAAAGTAGTGAAAAAGTATAAGATTTTTAAAAATTTTTATGATTTCTTTTTACTTATCATAAAGGCGACTAAAAATCTACCTTCACTCTTTGGTTCATTTTCAAAAGTACCAAATTCTTCTAAATCTTTCCGTAATCTTTCTATCAAATCATAACCAAATTTCTTATGGGTCATCTCCCGACCGCGGAATCGTATTGTGATTTTTACTTTGTTGCCCTTATCCAGGAAATTTTTTATATGATTTAACTTGAAATTATAATCATGGTCATCTGTTCTTGGACGGAATTTTACCTCTTTCAAATGTACTGATTGTTGCTTCTTTTTTGCTCCTTTTGCTCTTTTTGATTCCTCAAATAAGAACTTACTATAATTAATAATCTTACAAACAGGTGGATTGGCACTGGGCGCAATTTCAACTAAGTCTAAACCATACTCGCTTGCTTTATCTAAAGCAACATTAATAGAAACAATCCCAAATGATTCCTTTTCTGGACCTATCAGACGAACCTTAGAAGCTCTAATTTGATTATTGATTCGCTTTCTATTCTTATTCCTTCTTGGCTTCTGCCATCTTGAATATCTTCTACTTATAGTTATTTTCACCTCCATTAAAAAAGGTGAGCAACTGCTGTGCTCACCTCTTACATATTTTTTATTTAGCCTTATTGGCAATCCTGGACGCCATAAGGTAGAAACCAGCAGTTCCTTTTTTATTTTTGGCTACTTATGTAAGTTATGAAAAAGAAGTCAAGAATTTTTGAGAGATAACTATTTTTCATAAAAGGATTCTTGTTAAAACTTTGACATAAATTTCCAAAAAGTCTTAACATAAGTGTAAATTAGGAGAGCAAATGAAAAAATTCTTTATAATATTTCTACTTTGTGGGAGTATAATTTATTTATATGCAGACAATTTTCAACCATTAGATATCTTACAGAAGACTCATATAGATTCTGCCTTATCAAAAATCAAGATGACGAGGGAAGACCTTACTTTTAACCTTAATCTAACAAAAGCTGATACTTTCCGTCTTTCTTTGATAAACAGATTGTTTAGGAAGCCGTTGTCTACTTTTAATGTTTGTGATTCAATTGCTGAATATCACTTTCAAAACATAGAAAACCTTGATTCTCTGATTATCTTTGATTCAAAACTTTTGGATGTTGATTTTAAAAAATCTGAAACAGCTAAACCCAAAGAATTTCAATTAGAAATTTCATTTGAAGAACTTCATCCAACTAATAAGAAAATTTTAACATCAATATTAACAGCACTTCCAGAGATTATGAGTAATATTGATTCTGCATATTCGTCATTTTCTGACAGTGAATTGGTTTTTCTAAAAAAATATGCAAAAGAATATTTCTTACAGTCCGAAGATATTAAGGAAAAAAGTTTGAAAGAACTTAACGAAGCAGAAATAGAAGATAGAGAGAAAAGCAAAAAGTTCGGAAAAATTGCATCTAAATTAGAAAGAGGAAATTTGGTTAACGCTGCTGTTTTAACTTCTCAACTGATTTATACAATAGATAGTCTGGTTTTCGCTTCAAAAGACTCTTTATTTTTCAATGATAAAATTGCGTTAGAAACCGAATATGGAAAAATTGCTATAAATCCTTCTAATAATACGAATATTAGCAACTATATTTTTGTAATTGATTATACTGGAAATGATATATACAAATTTTCAAAAGAAAATAAATTTAGTGTAATATTAGATTATTCAGGAGATGATATTTACATTGGAGAAGATTTTTGCCAGGGTGCTGGATATTTTGGTATAAATTTTCTGATTGATTATAAAGGAGACGATTTATACTCTGCGAAGAATTATGCGCAGGGTATCGGCTATTTCGGTATTGGAATTTTATCTGATAAAAAAGGAGATGACAAATATTTTGCTCAAAATATGGTGCAAGGTGGCAGCGCTTATGGTATCGGGTTACTACTTGATAATAATGGCAATGATACTTATGAATGTTGCCTTTACGGACAAGGATTTGGCTTCTGTTGGGGTTTCGGGGGACTTATAGACAATTCTGGAAATGACAACTATCTTGTAACACAAAAATATGTTGATATACTTCGCTATGACGAGCACTTTGAAAGTCTCTCGCAAGGATTCGGATTCGGTATGCGGCCATATTATTCTGGTGGGATTGGCATCTTGGCTGATAAAAATGGAAATGATAATTACCTTTCAGATATTTACGGTCAAGGTGTTGCGTATTGGTATGCTCTTGGTGGACTTGTTGATAGAGAAGGAAATGACCATTATAAATCCTACCAATACGCACAGGGCGCAGGAGTGCATCTTGCTTTTGGCACTTTGATAGATTATTTTGGTAACGATAATTATAATTCAAAAGGCGTCTCACAAGGCTGCGGACATGACTATGCATTTGGTGGATTATATGATTTTCAAGGAGATGACAATTATGTATGCTATGACTTATCTCAAGGAGCAGGAAATGCAGATGCAATCAGTTTTTTCCTTGATGCAAATGGAGATGATGGCTATATTGCAAAGCGTGATATAACTATGGGATATTCAGATTTAAGAAGAGGGTTTGGATATATCGGTCTGTTTTTGGATTTGAATGGCAATGACTTTTATGGTTCTCTTTGGGGAGAAAATAATAATTACTGGATTCATTCAACTTATGGGATTGGGGTTGATTCTAAAAATTCATATTTAGATACTCTTGCACCAGGTAAAGAATATGATATGAAACCTGCAGATGAACCACTTGGAGAGGATATTGAAACACTTTTTATGCAGGCTTCAGCAGCATCTCAGAAATTTCAATATTTAGTCCAACCAGCCAGAGAAAAGATAATTGCAATGGGAGATTCTGCAATGCCATTTCTTGTAGACAAATTAAATACTGAAAGTGCAAGAGAATCGCATGCGTTGTATGAAATGATTCCAAAGATTGGGAAACCTGCTGTCCCATTTTTAGAGAAAGTATTGCAGGATTCTGTGAAAGATAAAATCAGATTTACTATGATAATCTTGGGAAAGATTAAGGAGGAAAGCAGTTATCCAATATTAGCAGAATATACACAAAGCAAAAATCCTTCTTATAGAGCATCATCTATAAAAGCACTTGGGGACCTGGGCTACTCAAAGGCAATCCCGTTATTTATTGAAAGTCTTAAGGATAGTATAGTATCTGTTCGCAGAGAAAGTGCAATTGCATTGCAGAAGATAAATAATCAGAATGCAGTTTTGCCCTTGATTGCTGCTACAGATGACGAATTTCAGGAGGTTCGTTATTCAGCAGAAATTGCTTTAATAAAAATAGGAGTAGACGCAGAAAAAATTATCCAGAAAAATTATTCAAAAGTAACAGTCCGTTCAAAGAAACATCTTATAGGATATTTTGCAAAATGTAAGGGCAAAACCAATAAAAAATTTCTTAAAAAATTATTGAAAAACGAAACCAATGAGGAATTGTTATTTCAGATTAAAAGAGTGTTTAATAATTATTAAGGATTATGTTTTATCTTACCAAAGAATTTATTAATAACTTTTTTCAATCAATCTTGACTATTAAATCACTTCCTCAAAATTAACCTTTATGAAAAACATCTTTATATTAGCAGGTGAACGGTCTGCCGATTTGCATACTTCTGAATTTCTAAAGCAGATACAAAAACCGGATTCAAAACTAAAATTCTGGGGCATTGGTGGTCTCAAAATGCAAAACCTTGGGTTTGAATCTATTTTCCCTTTTGAACGGTTTTCTGTAATCGGTTTTGCAGAGGTTCTAAAACATCTTGCATTTTTTCGTCGGGTAATAAATAAAATTAAAAAAGAGTTTATTAAGAGAAAACCGAGTTTGGTAATTCTGGTGGATTATCCAGGATTAAATCTCAGAATTGCAAAGATTGCTAAAAATTTGAAGATCCCTGTTTTGTATTACATCAGTCCACAAGTGTGGGCATGGAAAAAGAAACGAATCTATAAAATTAAGCAATATACGAACAAAATCGCAGTTATTTTTCCTTTTGAAAAAGAGTTATACGAGCAGATTGGTGCTAATGTTGAGTTTGTTGGGCATCCTATCGCAGAAGAGATAACATTTCAACTTTCAAAAAAAGAATTTGCCCAGAAATATAATTTGGATAAAAAAAAAAAATGGCTTGCTTTTATTCCAGGAAGTCGGGATGTTGAAATAAAACGGATATTACCTGAAATGGTTAAAACTATTCAAAAACTGGGAAAAAGAGAAAGTAATAACCATGAATTCCTCATATCCCTTGCAGATACTGTTTCCAAAAAACATTTTTACCAAATCATTGAACCAATAAAAAATTATATTTCAATTATAGATGAGATTTATGAACTTATGAAATATTGCGATTTGGTTATTTCAAAATCAGGAACTTCAACATTAGAAACCGGGTATATTGGCACGCCAATGATTGTGGTTTACAAAACTTCTTTTCTTTCTTATCTAATTGCAAAGCATTTTGTTAATATAGACATGATAGCCTTACCAAATATTGTAGCAGGTAAGAAGATTGTTCCAGAATTAATTCAGAAAGAGGTAAATCCAACTAACATTATCAATAATATTGATTTAATTCTTAATAATGAAAGAAATTATAAAAAGATGAAAGAAGAATTTTCAATATTACAAGAAAAGTTAGGTAAGAAAAAGGCTTCACAAAATGTGACAAAAATTGCTCTTTCAATGATTAATGAAACAGGAAACAAGAAATAAAATCGTTCAGGTATTTGGTTCCTCTTTGATAAACATTCTTATTGGTAGTTTACACATTCAAAGAATAGATAAGAAATATTTAGATAGTGTCAAAAAAAAGTATGGAACAGTAATCTATGCTTTCTGGCATAACAGGCTGCTTATTCTCTCTTACGCACATCGTTTTGAGAACATTCATATTTTGGTTTCAAAGCATAAAGATGGTGAGTATATAGCACGTGCCTGCTCAAGGTTAGGCTACAAAACGGTGCGAGGTTCAACTAAAAGAGGTGGTATGCGAGCTATGAAAGAATTGATTGATGTTGCATCCCAGTATGATATTGGAATTACTCCGGATGGGCCTCGTGGACCAAAAGAAAAAGTTCAGGATGGTATACTTTATTTAGCCTATAAGACAGGTAAGCCCATAATTCCTGTGTCTTGTAACACAAAAAGAAAGTGGGTATTAAATAGTTGGGATAACTTTATAATTCCAAAACTTTTTTCACCAGCAAAAATAATTTATGGTAAGCCAATTTTTGTAACTAAAAAAGACGAAATAGATTTTAAAAGAGAATCGTTAAGAAAAAGCTTGATTGATTTAGGTAAAAAAAACGGCTGTTAAAATATTCATAATAACTCTAAGAATTTTACAAATAGATATACTAAAATTGTGGTACACGCTCCCATAATAAAATATTTATACTTATCAGATATAATAAATGTATTTGATTCATCTTCTTCATTAAGGTGCGTATGTATATGGTGATTATCTGTTCTGGACTTTTTTATATGGATTCTTTTCTTTACTACGGCTATTCTAAACTCCTTTCTCTTGAGCCATACAACTTCACCTTTGGAATTGAGGAATGGAAGAAGTCCCCTTCTTCTTTTATGATAAAATTCTTTCATATCCATCCCTCTATCCTGGGCATTCTCGTTAAAAATACGATATAGCAATTCTTCCTTATTCATTTCCATGTTTATACCTCAACAAATCATTTAGTATCTTATTCACCCTTCGTAGTACTACGGAGAACGGGTCAATAATATTCGTATAATTTTTGGCAAGAAATTTTTATTATACTCTGAAATTCTTTTGTAAAGTCTATTTAAATGACTAATAACAAATTTCTAATTTCTAATAATCCCGACTTGTCGGGACAAATATCAAATTATAAAAATTAAAGCATTGATTCCCAGGAACCTACATTTTGCATATTTGGAGATTTGTGATTTGTCATTTTATTTGACATTAGATATTAGGATTTTGAAATTATTGTCCCTGATTTAATCGGGGATTATTATTGACTAATATTTTCCTTTTCCGTCTGGGCGCTGAGACTGATTAGTTCTGGCTTGTCCAGATTATGTATTCAAAACAAAATAAGAATATTATCTGTCAATAAAATCTTGTTGACATTTTAAATTAGTTCAAAAAAACTTGCATAGTTTTTGATAAACAAAATTTTTTATCAAAATTTACTAAATACAAGGAGATATATGCTTAATAAAATGCGAAGTATGGCCAGACCGATTATATGGATAATTGCAATTGTGTTTATTGGCGGAATGGGTACAATGGGCATTAGAGGAATGTTCAAGGAAAAATATTATGTTGGAATTATTGATGGAAATAAAATAAAATATGATGAATATTATAAAATGCTCCAGAAAAGCTATTCTAACTATATTGAAAACTCGGAAGATAAAGAGATTGATGAACAAACTTACAGGCGGCTTAATGACCAGACATGGGACCAATTAGTGCAAAGCATTGTTTTGGATAATGCAATCAAAAAGTTTGATATTAAAATCTCGTCCAGAGAAGTTGCAAATAAAATGCTGAATGAACCGCCTGATGTTGTTCTTCAACATGAAGGTTTCCAAACTGATGGTGAATTTAATATGAATAAATATAAATCAGCACTCAAAAATCCCCAGATCGATTGGTCCTGGCTTGAAGATTATTATTACAAAATTCTTCAATATGAAAAACTTATGAATATCATAAAATCAGTCGCTATTGTTACTGATTATGAAGTCAAAAAAGATTATATTGAGAAAAATACAAAGGCAAAAGCTGATATTATTGTGTTTCCTCTTGATATGATTGATTCTGTGCAAGTTGCTGAGGAAGAAATAAAAGAATATTACCATAATAATATAGAAGATTTCAAGGTTGGACCACAGAGAAAACTTAAATATGTAAAAATTCCATTAGAACCAGGTCCAGCAGATGTAAAAGAAGCAAAAGATAGAATTGAAAGAATTCACCGGATGGTTTTGGATGGTGAAGATTTTGCAGAATTAGCAAAAGAATATTCAGAATGTCCATCCGCTTCTAAAGGTGGTGATTTAGATTTCTTTGGAAAAGGAAGAATGGACCCAACTTTTGAAGAAAAAGCATTTTCTCTGAAAAAAGGTGAAGTGAGTGAACCAATAAAAACCAGATTTGGATGGCATATTATCAAGGTTACTGACACTCGTATTACAGATGGCGAAAAAGAAGTGAGAGCAAGTCATATCTTGATTAAAGAACAACCCGGTGCAGAAACCAAACAAAATCTTGAAAAAGTTGCTTTTGATTTCTATGAACAGTGTAAAAACGATAGTTTTGAAGTAGTTGCAAGAAACTTTAATTATGAAGTTCAAGAAACAAAAGAATTTAAAAAAGATGAGCGATATATTCCTGGAATTGGCAAGGTAAAAACTCTTATAGACTTTGCGTATTCAAATAAACTTGGTGCAGTGGCAAAACCTTATCTAAGTATATCGGGAGACTACTTTGTTGCAATGATTTCATATAAAATTGGAAAACATTATCAAGATTTGGCGACAGTAACAGATAAGATAGTTACTGATATTGAACGAAGCAAAAAAATGGACTTACTTTTTATCAAGGCAGACAGTATTGCTGCTCAGATTAACCCGGATAATTTCTATAATATAGCAGAAAATAACAAGCTTGAAATTGTTAATACAGAACTGATAGCACAGAAAGCCTATATTAAGGATATAGGTAGAGAAGAGAGTTTAAATAGGGCTATCCTTGATTTAAAAAAAGTTGGAAAAATATCATCTCTGATTAAAGGTAAAAAAGGATATTATTTAGCTAAATTAGTTGAGTTCCAACCTGCTGATATGCAAAAATTTAAAGAAGAAGAAAGCAAACTTAAAGAAAAGATGATAGCAAGCAAAGAGAGTCAAGCTTACAATACCTGGTATCAGAAAGCTAAAGAGGATGCTAAAATAAAAGACTGGAGAAGTGAATTCTTTAGAATGTAAATTTTTAAAAAGGCGATTGGCAAATCTCGTCATGTTAGATAGTCAGCTTATTGGATAATTCCATAAAAATTCATAAAAGTAAGAAGTGAATCGGAAATTGGACTAACATTTATATTCAAATCATTGTGTCCATGTCCTGTTACTTCGCACCAATGTTTGTGTTTTGAACCAGCCTTTTCAAATATGCGTTTTCCAAGTTTTATTGGAATTCGTTTATCTTCATCTCCGTGGATAACTAACAATGGACAATCTATATTCTGGATCATTTCGTCAGGCTGTGGATGTAATGTTAATAACGCATCATCTGGTTGAAGATTTATACACCAGCGAATATACCAGGGTAAAAATCGTTTCCATTCTGGTATTGTTTCAGCCGCTGAAGTCATTGGAGCCATTAATATTAAACCATCTACCTTGCGATTTGCAGCTACTTTTATGGCAAAGGTTGTTCCAATAGAATAACCGAAAACAAATATAGGCATATCGGAAATATTTAGACTATCCTTCAAATAATCATATTCCTCTAAGGCGTCATTAGATATGGTGATAAAAGAGGGAGCTCCATCACTGAATCCATAACCACGATAATCAAAAGCAAGAATATTGCATTTTAAATTTATTGATAACCAATATAACTTAAATTGCGATGAATATAGAGTTTCACCATTTCCATAAAAGTATAACATTGACTGTTTATATTCCTGTGAACGAAAAAGCCAACCTCGAATAGTTGTAGAATCTTTAGTAACTAATGAAACATTTTTCCATTTTACCTTATCAGACATAAGAGGTAAACGACGGGGATAAAATAAATCTTTTTCAGTAACAGTTTTAGTACAAGATATAAAGATGAGTAGTATACTGAAAACGCAAACAATGAGAGTTATCCGAGTAGACTGAATTTTTATAGATCTCATAACAAATTTATAGTTTAAGCCATTCGCTTCATATTTACATATTAACTGTTTTATTATCACAGGCGGTCTAATAGTCTATTAACTGGTCGCCTTTTTTGTTGTCTATGTTAAAATCTATTTTAAAATATGGTCAGGAAATTCAGCCTGATTAGGACACTTAACTATTACCTCGCCGGTATTAAAATCACCACTTGCAATATACTTATCCCCAACCCCATTTTCAGGACATTCATATGCATATTTTAGATAACCAGTACGAACCAGTTCTACAAGGTCACCATTAAATGACTGATGTCTATCAGCCATATATTCCTCAATTGCTTTTTTTATTTTTCCCATATTTTCAATACATTGCTCTTGCTTTTCTTTTGCTCTTACATTGTAGAATTGCGGTATTAAAAGTATAAAAATTAATGCAGCAAAAGCAATAATACTTATTATAGTAAAAACAGAAAAACCTTTGCTATGTCTTAACATTATATCTCCTGAAAAATTATTTTCTGTAAAATTTTTTATCTTATAATTTTTAAGTCAAGTTTTATTCTTTCAAAATTTTAGTAATAACTTTTATTTGACAAAATTATTTTTACTTTTGCAAAATGTATTTAAGAATATTGAGGTATAAAGTGATGAAAAGGATACAAGTATTTAATTTGATTAACTACAAATCACTTACTTACATTTTAGGAATACAGTTATTTAACATAGTTTTCATATTCCGAACTCCGAATTATTAATTCCCCCCCGTAGAATTCAATCAATAGAATACATAAAAAATATTATAAAATTTGTTAATGTTTTGGCAATTGGAAAGAGAAATAAACATATTTTTGTTATTGGAGAAAATAAGTTCACTTAGTTATGCTTGCCCTTTCTCTTTCTTTTTATGTGAATAGGCAAGCTAAAGAAGGGAAAAATAAAATATTCTGGAGGAAAAGATGAAAGCACAGAATATAAAAAATAGATGGTGGATACACATTCTAATAATAGCTTCATTATTGTTAGTAACATTATCTACTAATGCACAAGCGGATTGCCGATTACTGGGTATGATAGCCAAAGATGATTGTTATTTATATAATGAAACAAATATGGTGGAAGATTTGTTAGATGAATTGCAAGTACAAGGTGGATATTTATACCCATATTATGATGGTTGGTGTTTATTATTTTATAGAGATGATAACGAGATAGTATTGGGTTATGATATATGGAGAGATGCAGATCCAGCCTATAACGATAATGACTACGATATATTCCAAGAAAACTTTGTGAACCAAGATATAGAGGCAACTGTTGGAATGGGTCATGTAAGATATGCTACAAATGTTACTGGTATTCCAGACCCACATCCATTTGTATGGCAATATGAACCTTATGCACATCAATTTACTTTTGCTCATAACGGAACTGTAGATAAGTATTATATAACTTGGCAGATTAATGGGTTCTTAGATTGGTGTCAGGAGAATGGATTTGAACCACAAATGTATGGTGGAACAGGTGACTGGTGGAATAATCTGAACTTTGTAGTTGATACAGAAATATACTTCTTCTTAGTCATGTGGAGAATTTATTTAAACGATGGTGATATTATATTGGGAATTCATGAAGCTCTTAATCTTATTAGTGGTCTTACTCAATACCCCAATACAGCCAAGAATTTCATATTCTCTGATAATACAGGTTTATATGCATATAGAGAAGTAGAATATGCGACTCCGGCTTCTTATGAACTTTATTATTTTGATGATCCTAACTATAATATCTTGGCAGCGATGAGTGACCCACCTGGAAATAACGATGGATGGACTCCTATGGAAGATGGCACATTAGCATATATTCCTCGTGTTGGTAATGCAGTAGTTTTTGAGAATTTTTATTCAAACGATGTTTTTGTCCATCATCTAAAAGGTGGTCCTAGTATACGATGGAACTGGGTATCTTTCCCTGTAATGGAATATATTGAGCCGGAGGGAACTAATGCTCTGGAGGTTCTGGCACCAATATTAGACCCTGATATTCTAGATAAAGTTGTATTTGAAGCTCAGGATGTAATCTGGTATGATGAGGAATTGGGCTGGCAGAATACAATCCCTGATAATAATTTCCACACCATAGATGGTTACAAGATAAGGATGAATCAGCCCGCTGTTCTGCTTGTTTCTGGGGATTGGGAACTTCAAACAACAGAAATACCTTTGTATGAAAATCAAGAGAACTGGATTGGTT
>JAYEOL010000021.1:0-6511 GCA_034722995.1 Candidatus Cloacimonadota bacterium
TTTTATATTTGGTATTTGATATTTGTCCCGACAAGTCGGGATTATTAGAAATTTGATATTCTTGCCCCGTTGGATAAGCTTTTCTATCCAACGGGGTGAATAATTAGTCATTTAACCGCTTATATAAAAGGATTTCCAGACATAATAATCCCGATATATTGGGATGCCAAATTTTACACAAATTTTATTGATAAGATACTATAATACATTCTATATCAATACCCAAACTCTTTTAAGATTCTTTCCTTTTTTCTCCAATTTTTGCGAACTTTTATCCAGAGATGTAATTTCACTTTTTTCTTAATTAAGTAACGAATATCTCTTTCTGCAACTTTACGGATTTTTTTTATTAGCTCTCCTTCTGAACCAATAATTATCTTCTTCTGAGAATTAGTTTCAACATAAATATTAGCGAAAATCTCTGCTTTATCTTCTGATTCAGAGAATTGTTCAATTATAACAGCAGACGAATATGGCAGCTCTTGTTTGAGATATTTAAAGATTTTTTCCCTAATTATTTCTTGAGTGAAGAACCTTGTTGTTTGAGCAGATAAATCATCTTCTGGATAATATGGAAAATGATAAGGGAGAAAATTGATAATTTCATTTTTAAGATTTGATATATTAATTCCATTTTTAGCTGAAATAAAATATATTCCATCAAATTCAAATTTTTTAAGGGTAATACCTGCTTTCTCAATAGAATTATTTTCTGCTAAATCAATTTTGTTTATAGCAGCAATTTTTTTTATGCTAAGTTTTTGAATAAGTTCGCAAACCTGATTATCATATTCAGTGGGAAAAGTTGTTATATCACTTATAAAGATTGTGATATCCGCATCTTTCAGTGAATTCAAGATTGACTTTTGCATTTTTTGCTGAAGCAAATATCTTGGTTTCAGAAAACCGGGAGTATCAATAAAAACAATCTGATAATCTTTTTCCGTAAGAATTCCTAAAATGTTCTGTCTTGTTGTTTGTGGTTTAGGTGTAATGATTGATAGCTTTTGCTCCAAAAAAGCATTCATCAAACTTGATTTGCCAACATTGGGCTTTCCAATTATTGAAACAAAGCCAGATTTGAAATTTTTATTTTCAAACATTTCTACATATTCTATAAATCATTAATTCAAGAATTATTTTCTTATTAATACTTAAAGATTTTAGCTTATAATCTGTATCTAAAAGGATATGAAAGATTTTCGGAAAATCATTTAAGTTGAATTTTGAAGCTTGCCTAATCAAATTTTGTACTTTGTAAAAGCCAGTCATATTATTTTCTATTTCTTTGTTATTTTGATTGTTTTGGGATATAAGGATTGTGATTTTCCAGATGGTTTTGAAAAACCTTGTTATCATAATTATTATTAAAATTGGCGAAATGTCATTTGCAAGCAGATTTTCTAAAATTCTCATAGATAGCTTAATATCTTTTTTAGCAAGTGCGTCTTGCAATTCATAGATTGAATTTCCCCTATAAGTTATAATACAACTATTAATATCATCAACTTCAATTCTATTCTTATCAGATAGGAATAGGACTAATTTTTGTAATTCGTTATTTAGTTCTTGATAGTTCAATCCAATATAATCAACCATAAGTTTTAGAGCATCTTCGGAAAATAATTTATTATGTTTTCTCGCTTCTATCTGTAGGAATCGTTCAGCATCATTTTCATTATAGGGATGATAAAAATAGTATGTCGGCACTTTTTTTAATAGTTTTGCATATATATCTGTTCTTAGTTTAACTTTTTTAGTTTCAATTACAAGAACTGATTCCTGGATAGGATGTTCAATATAGTTTAAGATTTTCTTTTTATCTGATGGTTGAAGTTTGTGGAAATTTCTTATGATAACCAATTTTTTATCGCTAAGAACTGGTGGAGTTCTAAGTGCTTCTAAAATTTGAACAGATTTTGCTTCTTCTCCAAAAAAGACAGAAAGATTGAAGTCTTTATATTTTTGGGAGACAATTTTTTTTTGAAGTATTCCAAGAGTTTTATCCTTTAAAAAGCTTTCCTCTTCTGTTAAAAAATAGACTTGATGTATCTTACCGACATTTAATTCATTTAATAGGTCAAAGTATTTTAGCTTTCTTTTCATATTTTAAATTTACTATTTTCTATTGTCAATTGACAATTTGTAATAGGCGAACATTATAGGTTTTTTCTTGCTGTTTTTCTAGATTTAATAAAAATGGATAGTAATTCTTCAGCTTCTTTAAATAAAGGGATGATTAATTTCTTGTTTAATAATTGTTCATCTATTATGAACTCCAACCAATCCCGATTAATCGGGACATCTACCTCTTCTATAACAATACTTAATTTTGAGATGAAACTTGCTTTTGAATGTGCTATACATACAGCTTGATAGTTTGCAGCAACAGAAGTAGAACACCTGATCAATTGACCTTTTATATGGTTTCCCAAATAAGTTTTAGGTAAAGCTATGCTCAATTTCACACAACGATGTGCAAACTTTTTAGTTCGATTCTTTAATTCTTTTTCATCCATCATTTAATTTTCTATTGTCAATTGACAATTGTAAATAGTCAATAATCAATCGTCAATCCATTTTTTGAGCTTTTGCTATATCATAACCCATAATTTCCTTAATCTGGTGAGAATCAGGCAAATCCTGTATATCATTTATCCCAAAGAATTTTAAGAATTTATCTGTTGTTCCATATAAGATGGGTCTTCCTAATCTTTTTAATCTGCCAGCGATTTTAATAAGTTTTACCTCAAGTAAATTGTGAATGTGATAGGTAGAATTTACTCCACGAATAGCATCAATTTTTGCTCTTGTAATAGGCTGATGATATGCGATGATAGCCAGAACCTCCATAGCTGGATTTGACAGATGAATAGTCTTCTGTTCTTTGTAAAGCTTCTTTATAAGAGGATAAAACTTCTTGTTTGTTGCAAATTGATAACCTCCAGCCACCTTTCTAATACAGAATGGTCTGCCATTGTTTTGGTATATATCATTCAACTTATCAATAGCTTTTTCAATAACTTCTAAATCATCAACTTCAATATATTTTGCAATATCTTTAGCAGATATTGACTTCTCAGAAGCAAATATTAAAGCTTCTATTTTATTTTTTAATTCCATAATTATACTTTAGTAGATTTAATTTATTTTAACAGGGTTATGCCAATTGTCAAACATCCAACAATCCAGCAGTATATGGAGAAATATATCAATTTTGCTTTTTTAATTAATTGTATTAATAATGAAATGGAAAGATAACCGACAATTGCAGCGGATATACCAGCAAGCAGATATGGTAATAATAAATCATGAGTTATTACATCAGACAATTCTTTGCTCTTTAAAATAACAGCACCAATAATTGCTGGAATGGAAAGCAGAAAAGCAAATCTAACTGCAATATCTCTTTTTAATCCAGCAAATATACCCGCTGAAATAGTTGAACCAGAACGGGAGATACCAGGTATTATCGCTATGCTCTGAGCAAAGCCGATAAAAAGTGAGGTAGGCAAATTTAATTGCTCCCTATTTGTATTTTTTACTTTGTCAGAAATAAATAGTATTAAACCTGTAACTAACAACATAATAGATACCATGAGGATATTATCAAAGAATGATTCCAAAATATCTTGAAAAATTAGACCAATTATTCCTGTGACAATAGAAGCAATTATTAGATGAAGAAGCATATGTTGATAAGATTTTATCTCATTATCTCTATCTTTTTTCCAACTAAATACAGCAATAATCAGTTTCACAATATCTTTTCTAAAGTAAACTATTACAGCAGTTAAGGTCCCAATATGGACAATTATTTCAAAAAGAATACCTGGTTTATTATATTTTAATAATTCTTGAAAAATAACAAGATGTCCTGAACTACTTACTGGAAGGAATTCGGTTAATCCCTGAACAATTCCTAAAATTATTGAGTTTATAATGTTCATATAGCGTATTCTTCAGGTAAGACAATCTCAGAAATAGGCACGAGTTTGAAATTCTTGTCCTCAATATTTTCCAGTATTTGTTTTAATTCTTTTAAGCTTTCCAAAGTGCAATGGCTTATTACAACAATTTCGTTTTGGTTTTTTGCAAGCTCCAATAATCTCTTTGTTTTTGTTGAAACCCTGTCAGAATAGGTTACTGTATCTAAAAAGAAATTTATCATATAAGTAGGAATTCCCATCTCCTGCGCCAATTCATATCCAATTGTCTTTGGAGTGGTTCTACTATCAATAAAAAACAAATTATTTTCTTTAAGAACTTTTAGTACTGGAGATACAACATTTCTATATTGCATTGCGAGTGAGCCCATATGATTATTAGCCCCTATGCATAATGGTAGATTTTTTATATATTTTCTTACTCGTTTTTCAATTTCTTTTTCTGATAGATTTACGAAGATAGCATTTTTACCTGGGTCATTTTGAGGATAACTGATTGGCTCCATTGGGATATGAATGATGGTTTCCCGCCCTTGATTATACGCTTTTTGCATAACCTCTTGACTATAAGGGAGTTCAGGTAATATTGAAAAGTTAATATTCTTATCAAGTGATAGAAACTTTTCTAACAATCCTCCAGAAAAGTATCCAAAATCATCTATTAAAATAGATAGTTGTGTAATTTTTTTGTAAATTTTATTAGTATCATTGCCTATTTTCAAAAGGAAGTATTTTTTTATCTTTGGGTCATATAATTTCATTTCAATTGAGTTTCCATCATTACTTTCCTTGACAGTTATAACCTGACCGCCTGCTTCTTTTACTTTATCAGTTATGAAGATATTTGCAATTGTTAAACTTAATTGGTTAGTATCAAGAACAATTTTTTTTATAATCGTATTCCCTTTTATTTTTGTTTCAATAAATTCATCTGGAACCTCAAGTCTTTTTAAAGCATAATCTATTGCAGATTCAACTTGTGATTTTATAGTCTTTCTAGAGTCTATCTTTGCTGAATTTTCCCGGATAGTGAGAGTAGGTTCTTTCTTTTTTTGTTGATGGTATGTAGTGATTAACTGCCATATAAAGAAGATAGCAATTATGATAGCAGCAATAATAAGAAAAATTTTAGATAAGGGTTTATTTTGTTTATTTTTCTTATGAGATCTCTTTACATACTTTCTTCTTTTTTTATTAGCCATAAGATATTTTATTAATATTTATAATCATAAAAATTATACTTAGAAAATATTTGTCAAAATTATTGACAAAGAATTTTTTAAATAAATGGATATTAAAATTTAATTTTGTTAATTTAATATATGAAAACTCTTTTGATATTTGTAAATGTTTTCAATATTTTAGCACCGCTTTATTTATTGGCAATAAATAGTAGTTATTATTTGACAATTTATAAATATCCAAAAAGTTTAACACTTAAAAAAATTCAGGAGGCGATATGATAGAAATTCGTATGCATGGCCGCGGAGGTCAAGGAGCGGTGAAAGCTTCATTTGTTCTGGCAGAAGCGGCCTTTCAAGGCGGAAAATATGTTCAGGCATTCCCAAGATTCGGAGTAGAAAGACGAGGCGCTCCAGTTGAAGCTTTTACAAGAATTGATGATAAACCAGTTCAGATTCGCTCACAAATCTATTATCCAGATGGAATAATTGTGCTTGACCCAACTTTAATTGAAGTTGTTGATGTAACAAGCGGTCTTAAGAAAGGTGGCTGGATATTAATCAATTCTGATAAAAAACCAGAAAGTTATAATTTTGGTAATGAGTATAAGGTGTATACTGTGGATGCCACCAAAATTGCAGTTGAAAATCATCTTGGTTCAATATCTGCTCCAATTGTGAATACTGCTGCTGTTGGTGCTTTTGCAAAAATTACTGGTATGGTTGAAATGGATGCGGTTGATAAGGGGATTGATTCTGCTATTCCAAGAATGAAAGAAGAAAACAAAAAAGCTGCTCGCCAAGCATATAATTCTATTACATAAATGAACCTGGAATTTAACTGTTGGAAATTTAACCGCAAAGTGCGCGAAGAAGACGCAAAGGACACAAAGAATGGAAGATAAAAATGACCGAGAATGAGTTATCAAGAATAATAATTGGGGCGGCCATTGAAGTCCATAAGATACTTGGACCTGGGTTATTAGAATCAGCTTATGAAACTGGTATGGAAAGAGAGTTAACACTTAGAGGATTAAATGTTAGACGACAGGTTGGACTTCCTTTAATCTATAAGGATGTAAAATGCGATATTGGATATCGTGTTGATTTATTGATTGAGAACAAAGTAATTATTGAAATAAAATCTGTAGAAGCTCTGAAGGATGTTCATATTGCTCAAGTTTTAACCTATTTGAAATTAAGTAAATGCAAATTAGGACTGCTAATCAATTTTAATGTTAAACTACTAAAAGACGGTATTAAAAGATTGGTAAACAATCTGGAGGAGTAGAGTTTTGGTTCCGATATGTTGGGATGCCTCCTTTGAATTAAATGCTGTAATTTTTATAGTAAGTCTTAGCGGTCTTTGCGTCTCCTTTGGGT
>JAYEOL010000021.1:6611-22041 GCA_034722995.1 Candidatus Cloacimonadota bacterium
CCGCCTATGACCGCCTCTCTTGGACTTATGACTTGGAATAAAACTAGCAGTTGGCGTAATGTCCGTCCTGTAATTGACTATGATAAATGTATCAACTGCTTTATCTGCTGGAAATTCTGCCCAGAACCTGCTATTCGTATTATTGATGAAAAGCCTGTAATTGATTATGATTATTGCAAGGGTTGTATGATGTGTGCGGAAGAATGTCCAAAAGATGCAATTAATATGGAAGTGGAGGGAAAATGAAAAAGACAATGTTAGGAAATTATGCCGCGTCATGGGGCGCTCAGCTTTCAAGAGTTCAGGTAATTTCTGCTTATCCAATTACTCCCCAGACTTTAATTGTAGAAAAATTATCAGAGATTGTTGCAGATGGTAAACTTGATGCTAAATTTATTAAGGTAGAATCAGAGCACTCAGCAATGTCTGGTTGTATTGGTGCTTCTGCAACTGGTGTTAGAGCTTATACTGCTACAAGTGCGCAAGGTCTGGCTTTGATGCACGAGATGTTGCATTGGGCGGCACTGGCTCGTCTACCAATTGTAATGACAAATGTCAACCGTGCTATGGCTCCCGGCTGGTCTATCTGGGCTGACCAAAATGACAGTTTATCACAACGAGATACAGGTTGGATGCAAATTTATGCTTCAAGCTCTCAAGACATTTTGGATTCAACAATTTTAGCTTATAAAGTTAGCGAGAAATTGCTTTTACCAACATTTATCACTTTTGATGCCTTTTTTCTTTCGCATACTTTAGAAGTTGTTGATATGCCTCCTATTGAAGATATTGATAAATTTCTCCCTCCATACAATCCAGAATATAAACTTGATGTAAATGACCCACGCTCTTTTGGTGCACTTACAAGTGAGGAACACTATTATGAATTTAGATATAAGATGCAAAAAGCTATGGAAGATGCTATACCTGTTATTAAAGAAGCTGGTAGGGGATATGAAAAACTTACTGGTCGTTATTATGATTTGATTCATCCATACAGATGTGAAGATGCAGATTTGGTTTTAGTAACCTCTGGAACAATTGCTGAAACCACTAATGTTGCAGTTGATGAACTAAGAAAAGAGGGTAAAAAAGTTGGCAATCTTAAAATCCGAATAATTCGTCCCTATCCCAAAGAAGATGTTCTTAGAATTATACAAAAGTGTAAGAAAATTGCTGTAATTGACCGTAATATCTCTTGCGGATATCATGGAATTTTCGCTCAGGAATTAAAATCTGCTCTTTATAATGAGAAAGAGATTCCTGTCTGGGGATACATTATTGGTCTTGGTGGTAGAGATGTAAAAATTGAGGATATAAAAGATATTGCAGATGAGACTCTTAAAAACGATACACCGAAAGATCTAATTTGGAAAGGAGTTAAATTATGAGATTAACAATTCCAGAACAGGAAATAATGCAACCGGGTCATCTTGCATGTCAGGGTTGTGGCGGTTCTTTGGCGATGCGATATGCCCTAAAGGTTTTTGGTAAGGATGCGATTTTGACACTTCCAGCTTGCTGCTGGTCTGTTATCGATGGACCATTCCCTTATACTGCTGTTGGGGTTCCGCTTTTTCATACTGCATTTGAAACAGCTGCTATTATGGCATCTGGCATAAAAGCAGGTTTGGATATTCAAGGTAAAACATCAACTAATGTAATTGCGTGGGCTGGCGATGGTGGTACTTTTGATATCGGAATGGCAGCCCTATCTGGTTCTGCTGAAAGAAATGATGATATCCTCTATATTTGCTATGATAATGAGGCATATATGAATACTGGAATTCAGCGAAGTTCTGCAACTCCACATGGTGCCTGGACCACAACCACACCTGTTAAACATTACAAGAGAGGGCGTAAGAAAAATATTGTTGAAATAATGGTAGCTCATAGAGTGCCCTATACCGCCACTGCTTCTGTAGGTTATCCTGAGGATTTTATAAAGAAGCTAAAAAAAGCTAAAGAAACAAGAGGATTTAAGTTTTTACATGTTCTTGCTCCCTGTCCAACTGGTTGGAAATCAGACCCCAAATATACTGTTAAACTTGCAAAATTAGCAGTGCAGACAAATGTATTTCCTATTTATGAAGTAGAAGATGGAATAAGATATAGACAAACAATTAGGGTTAAAGAAAGAAAGCCTATAACCGAATATTTTAAATATCAAGGTAGATTCAAACATCTTAAAGAGGAAGAAGTTGAGTTTATTCAGAAAAGAGTTGACGAGGACTACGAAATATTATTAAGAAAACTTTCTTAGTTTCAATTGATTAAATATATTTTGTTGAATAAAAAATAAAAAAAATGTAAAAGTTCTTGACAAGGAAAATTTAAAATTTATATAGTGTGATTCCTCATAATTCCCTCCTTTACTCTACTAAAGGGAGCCGCCTCCCCGGCGGCTCTTTCTTTTATATACCTATATATCTGGAATAAAGACTTCCTTATTAGAAAGTATAGTTTTGATTCTTAAATCGTTTCCATCAGAAGAGAAAATAATCGCACCATCTTCATCTGTGCGGAAAAATCTTACATTATGACTTTGTAATCTGCCCAATGCTTTTGTGCTGGGCAATCCATAACGATTATATTTACCAACAGAAATTGCTCCAAAATCTGGAGAAGTTAATTCTAAAAATTTATCTGTAGAAGAAGTGTTGCTTCCATGATGGCAAACCTTCAATACATCAATATCTAAGCCTTTCTCATACTTCGCACAAAGCCAGAATTCAACTTCTTTTTCAGCATCACCAGTAAGAAGGAATGAAAAATTTTTATACTCGCATTTCAGGATTATAGAATAATTGTTGATGTTTTTACTTGAAAATCCAGAATATGGGAAAAGCAATTTAATCCTCATCCTGGGAAACTCATCAAAGACAAGCAGTGTGTCCGCATAAATAATTTCAATATTCTTATCTTTTATCTTTTGACATAGATTATGGTAAAGTAAAGAATTATATTCACACTTTGGCATCAAAACCGATTTGACTTTTATCTTATCTAACAGATAGCCTGCTCCGCCTATATGGTCTGCATGTGGATGAGTGAGAACCAGTAAATCAAGCTCTCTTACCTGTTTACTTTGCAAAAATGGGAAAACTACTTTTTCGCCAAAATCAATCTTGTTTGTCTTATTTCCTGTGTCTATTAAGATGCTTTTTCTGGAGGGTGTCTGCAGAAAGATTGCATCTCCAGTGCGAACATCAAGAACCGTTAGTTCAATTTTAGGCGAGTATAAAAGTGCGGGCAGGAAAACTATACCTAAAACAAGAAAGGCTGAACCTATGATATAGCTAACTTTTCTGAAGATTCTGTCTTTCTCTTTCCATATTAGAATCAAACAGATTAAGATTGAAAAGATACCAAAAACCTGCCACTTTTCAAAATTCAAAAAATCAAAGAGCAAAATTTTCCGGCTGCTGACTAAATGTGAAATTGCAAAAAGAATGTTAAGCAAAAATTTGTTTGCCGCTACATAATAAATATTTATACCGACAATTGGAAAGAATATAGTTAGAATTGACAAAGGCAGGATGAAAGAAATAAGTGGAATCGCTACGACATTTGCCAATATTCCCCCCAAAGCAATCTTATGAAAATAATATACTGTAAGTGGAGCGAGCAGTAATTGAACCACGAAGCTAATCGCCATAAGATTCAAAAGCCAGTAAGGTAGTGCCCATCTTCCCTTCAGTCTATATAAAATCTTGGCAAAGATAGGATAGACAACCAAAATAGCAAATACCGAAAGAAATGAAAACTGAAATCCAACACTGAAAATCTGCTGGGGATTAATCAACAAGATTATAAAGCCAGCAGCGAATAAAATGTTTACACTATCTCCTTTCCGCTGTATAATTTTTCCAATTAAAATCAGACTGATCATAATCACAGCGCGCTGAACAGAAGGGGCTGAATGCGAAAGCAAAACATAATAGAAAAGTACCAGGGTGGTAAAAATTCTCGCTAAGTTTCGTTTCCGAATTATTACTTGCAAAAGTGTAAGAATGATTAAAGCAATTACTCCTGTGTGGAGTCCACTAACAGCCAAAATATGACTCAAGCCGGAATTTGCAAAATCTTCTTTGATATTTTTGTCTAAAGCCTGTTTTTCGCCTAAAAGGATTGCTTTGAGAAATCCTGCCTCTTTTTGTGGAAATAGATTTTCAATACGGTTTCGTAACCATTTCCTTGGTTTGATTATTAGAACAGAATAGAGATTTTGCTGACCACTCTTTATTTTTATAGATTTAGCCCTATTAGAAAATCCTTCTCTAACAGGGTAAAAATAAAGAAAAGCAGTAGCATAAATACTCTTGCTTTTTAAATATTCTTTGTAATTGAAACTGTAAGGATTATTATTAGGACATGGTTCTTGCAGTTTGCCATAGAAGAAAATATGGTCACCATAGTTAGCGTTCAATTGTCCAATAACTGTAGCGGAAATCTTGCCAGAAACAGAGATTTGCTCAATTTTTTGGAGAGATAATATAAGTCTTGTTTTACTTGCAGAAGGAATTGGTTCACCTCGTTGTCCCCGATCTAATCGGGGACTACGGGGTTCATCAATGATACGAGCTGATATATGTAATTTCTGTTCACCTAATTCATTAGTTATTTGTGAAATATGGTTTTTGGGACGAAGTGTTGAAAAAGAGAAGCGGAATGCACCAAAAGAAAGAACGAGTAAAAATAGTAAAAAAATTGGCTTAAATCTAAAAATTATAAGGGTTAAAAAACAACAAAGAAAAAAGATGAAATATATCCAAAAAGATAGGTATAAAATATGACAAATTACTATGCCAAGAGCAAAGAATGTTGTAATCAGAATGAAAGGTTTATTTGAGATTTTCTCTGTCATTATGTTTAGTAAACTGGTGAATTTGTGAACTTGTAAACTTGTGAACTGGTATATTTGTTGGTTTCCAATTTACCAGTTAACGCTCGGATTAGACAGCTTTTACTAAATTATGATAATCATTCGATTGCATATTCAGTTAAGATTTTTTCATCTTTTGTATCCAGATATCCAATAAAATTTCCTTCTTCGTCATAAGCTTCAGAATTCTTGAATTCAATTATGCGTTTTACTAAACCTTTTTCTGAAATATAATCAAACATAACTATATCTTCGTCCCAATTAGGTTCCGAACCAAATGGATTATTTAGCCATTGAATTCGCCAGCAATTAAATTTACCAGCTGGAACTTCAATTTCTTCCCACTCTAATATTTTCTTATCTATTCTCCAAGGTTTACCATCACAAGTTTCAGTTCTATAAATCCATTGCTTTTCTTCTTCTAATGGATAATCTAAAGATTTCACTGGATCAAAAATGATACTGTCTTCTTTAGAATACTCGTTACCATAATATCCTTTTTCTATCCAAGTAATAATTTCTCTTACATTATTGAATTTTTTATTTTTGAATATAAGATATGCATATTTTTGACTAACTTTTGGGGTCATCATTAGTGGATGTATATAACCGTAACTAAATAAACAATTATCTTTATTATTGTAATATTCATTTCCTGTAAAAATGTTACCATCCTCATTTAATATTGATGCGAAATTAAAGGCTTTTAGAGTATCAAAAATAACTTCATTATCAATAATTTCTACTAATCCAGATGAGTAATATATCGTGTCAGATAAACCATTCTGAGCTGCTAAAGAGTCAAAATCTAATGTAAAGATATTTTCATATTGCCAATTGTTTCCGATGGATAATGGATAAATAAATTCCACATTTGGCTTATTGTTATTATCTTCACATCCAATAATACAAATAACACTTAAAATAATTATTTGTAATACCCATACTAAATTTTTCCTTCTCATTAAAGTCTCCTAATTTTTTATTTTTTTTCGTCACCTTTTATTAAAGGATTAATTTTGTCTAACTAATTTACAAATTTACCAGTTAACCCTGATGGAATAGCTTTGCATTCCAAAGGGTAAATAAATTTACTAATTTACCCCATTAGATAATTTATTAAAAAAATTTATATCGTTTTTTTAATATCAACCAATTGGCGGATAATATAATATCTATATAAAAACATAATTATCTAACGGGGTGAACAAGTTTACTAATTCACTGATTTACTAAAAATCTCTTTTTTTACTTTTTTATCAATAGCCAAAATTGTTTTTAAGTCTGGATTTGAGATATTTTCTGACTTAGATATACAATTATCTACAATTTTATAAATATCAATAAATTTAATTTTCTCATTTAAAAACAGCGAAACTGCAGCTTCGTTGGCAGCATTAAAGACAGTTGGCATAATCCCACCAGTTTCTCCAACCCAATAAGCAATTTTTATTAAAGGGAATTTTTGGTAGTCAACTTTTTGAAAAGTCAGATTTGGTAAAGTTGCGATGTCAGTAAATTTCGCTGATTCGGAAATTCTTTCTGGATATGAAAGGGCAAATTGGATTGGAATTTTCATATCTGGATAGCTGAGTTGAGCCAGAATGGAACCATCTATAAATTCTACCATAGAATGAATAATTGATTGCGGATGGATAACAATATCAATCTGTCTATATTTCAAACCAAAGAGGTGATGAGCTTCAATAACCTCCAAACCTTTATTAGCCATTGTTGCGGAGTCAACTGTAATTTTGTTTCCCATTTTCCATGTAGGATGCTGAAGGGTATCTTTAATTGTAATTTTATCAAAATTTTTCAACTCCCAATTATTGAATGGACCTCCTGATGCTGTAAGGATTATTTTTCTTACCCGGGATGACAGAGAATTTCCAAGCAAACACTGCATAATTGCACTGTGCTCACTATCTACCGGAATTAAGTTGCAATTATTTTCTTGAACAATTTTCATTATGATATCGCCAGCCATTACCAATGATTCTTTATTTGCCAGTGCAATAGTATGTTTGCATTGCAATCCAGCGATTGTGTATTTTAAACCTGCAGAACCAGCTATTGCATTTAATAAAATATCATAGTTTAGACTGTCCAGGGTTTTTAATAATTCATTTTCCCCAAAATAGATCCTTTTATCTGTGTTTATTTTTGACTTTACGCCTTCATTTGTAATTATTAAATTTGGAATTTTTAATTGTTCTGCATATGTTAATAAATTTTTGTAGTCATTATGAGCAGTTGCCAACACAATCTGAAACCTGTCTGAATGCCTTTTGACAACTTCTATGGTTGACCTGCCGATTGAGCCGGTTGCTCCTAAAAGTGCGATTTTCTTTCGTGACATTTTCTTATTTTATAAAACTAAAGTAGAAATACAAAAACGGGGCGCTTATCATAAGACTGTCAAATCTATCTAAGATTCCACCATGTCCAGGTAGTAGTTTAGAGGTGTCTTTTACTTGAAAATCTCTTTTTAAATTAGACTCCATTAAGTCACCAAGTTGACCTATAATACCCACAATAATTCCACAGGCAAGAATATCATTCCAATCTGTAAGCAAATTAAATTTCCAGATAGCTCTGACAACCAAGTTAAGCAAATATGTAAAAATAAAGGCAGAGACTATACCAGTGATAAATCCCTCAGCAGATTTTTCTCTACTTGCTTTAAAAATATTGCGATGTCTGCCAAACTTCGCACCAACAAAATAGGCAGCTGTATCAGTTATCCAGACTAAAACCATTAGAAATATTAAGAGTATATTTCCATACTTTACAGTACTAATAAGGAACAAAAATTCTAAAAGCAAAGGGATATACAACAATGCAAAGATAGTGTATGAAACTCTTTCTGTTGATTGTTTAATATTATTTGAGAAGACATCATAAGCAATGATTAAAATGAAGATTAAAATATACACAAATATGATATTATTCAATCCAATAAAAAAGATATACCAGTTTATAAAAAGTGATGCGGCTATAATAATAGGGAAATTTAGTTGAATTTTTTTCTTTTGTTTAACAAGCGCACAAAATTCTCTTACACCCAGAATAGAAATTATACTGATAAGGATTTGAAGGTAAATGCCTCCGAACCAGGCGCATATTAATAAGACAGGTCCAAAACAAAAGGCACATAAAGTTCTTAAAGCAACAGGTCTCATATTTTATTGTATACAGCTCATAGTGGTTATTTAATACCACCAAATTTACGAGTTCTTTTCTGGAAATCTAAAATAGCATGCAAAAATTCTTCTGGAGTGAAATCTGGCCAAAGTGTTCTTGTAAACCACAATTCAGAATATGCAGCCTGCCAGATAAGAAAGTTACTAATTCGGAGTTCACCACTGGTGCGAATAACCATATCCGGGTCTGGAAATTTCTTGGTATAAAGATAATTAGCGAATTCCTTAATAGTGACTTCATGAACTTGTTTTTGCAGGATTTTATTTACAGTCTCTATAATCTCAATTCTGCCACCATAGTTAACGGCTAATATTAAGTTCAAGCCAGTATTGTCTTTAGTTTTTTGATAGGCTTTGTTGATTTTTTTAACGAATCTTTGGCTTAATCCCTCCTGGGAGCCTATGAAATGCACTATTACATTATTTTTTGCAAGATTGTTAATTTCCTTCATCAATGTTCTTTCAATAAGATTAAGCACAGCTTTAGTTTCATTCTTGGGACGAGTCCAATTTTCCGTGGAAAATGCATAGAGAGTAAGATATTTAATTCCGAGATGCCCTGATGTTTCAACAATTTTTCGCACAGCTTTTACACCAGCTTGATGTCCTTTAATACGCGAGAGACCTCTTTGCTTTGCCCACCTACCATTACCATCCATTATGATAGCAATATGTTTGGGAATAGCACCCTTCCTGACTTCAATGATTAGCTCTTCTTTGGTTTTCATAGGAACTTGTTGAGTTTATCAGAAGTATAATAATTTTGTCAATAAAAAAGTCTTTGCAAAAGGGATGCGAAAATGAACCCCATAGGTAGTTGATGATCTTTTCGTAGTCGCTGTTCTGCTGATTCTAATTTATCGGAAAGTTTCACCAAATTTTTGGGGGGATTTGTTCCTTTCAGCATTCTATTTCCTATTCTAAGAACATAATGAACAAATCCTCCGAAGGCAAACTGAATTGTAATCTCCCGGGATTAGTAAATTCTATCCTATCATCAAAAATAGCTACGAAAATGTTGACACCTTTTATTGAATAAAAGGATATAAATGATATTTTCCAACTTCTGATATTGAATTTCAATTTTTTCATCCCAGGTAGAAATAAAAATGGCTTCAATTATTTGAAGCCATTCATTATATTAAAGGTTAAAGTCTTCAATTAGATAAATTCCAATTATTTTGTAACGGTAACTGTTCTACAATTGATAGTTACATAACTAGTAAAACAGCTAATTAAGCCATCAACTAAAGTTGTTTCAGTCTTAATTTCATAATCAGTAGTCTCACCTGCCATAGAATTAGTATCTACTTCATTGATAGGGATTAATCCCCATAAAGCATACCATTGACGTGCAGTCTCAATGCCTTTCCCTTGTGGCCCACTTCCAATTTTATGAACATGTGCCATACAACCAACAAGAATTGTCAGGAAAAGAATGATAATAACAACAGAAGTAATTTTTTTAATCATATTTCTTTGCACTCCTCTCTGTTAATTTTTTAATTTTTCTATTGAACCAATTGAAGACTCAATAGCCTTTAAATTCTTTTCATAAACAGATAATGGAATTATATAATCCAATAAAAAAGGAGTTGTTGATGGAGAGCTTATAAGCAATTTCAAAATGACTAAACCATTTTCAGTAATAATAAATTGATTTATAAAGAAGCCCTTTAATCGAAAAATTCCTTCTTTAAAATCTCCATTTGAATATTTTTTTTTCAATGCTTTTTTATATCTATTTGCTATTTCATCTAAATTCTGAGTATCATTTGCTCCTAGTTGAGAAAGAAAGCAAAATGCATTATCGTTAGTATCAACAAAAACTTGAGAGGGGGTCAATTGAAAATCATCAGAACTGTCTGGTGTCGCTTCTTTTTGAATACTTTCAATTTGGGCTAAAATTTTAGCTGAAACTGGTTTCCAATGAAGTGGTGGGCAAAAAGAAATACCTATAGTTGACTCTGTATATGGCTCTTCTATTAATGTCCTGTCTACATTGAATTGTAATTCGTCAATTGGGGATCTATTGTTTTTTGGGGAGCAACAAAATAGAGGCAAAAAGGCCAAAAGCACTATGAAAAATAGTTTTAAATACTTGAATTCATTCCGCAAATATGTAAATAATTGTAAAAATATGGGTTTTAACATTTCTTTTTTATACTTAAAAATTTGGTAATAGATAACATATCTCCATAGATTTTCCTCAACTAATTTAAAAACACAGTTTAGTATTAAATTTTGGTTCTTTTTGAAATTAAAACTACATTTCTGTCAACTATTTTTTATTTTTTCATATCAAGCGTAACTTCATATTTTACAAAAGATTTATTTTCAGTTTCATTTCAGAAAAATTTTTAGATGAATCAGTAATATTTTTTCTCTATTGGAATGCATAATAGTATAATCTGCCAAGTTGTCACGATATAATCAGTGATTTCATAGGAATATTAAATAGAATACAGAGTTTATTATCCACTTGCTATATGGCGTTACAATTTTTGCTATTTATTTTTCTTCTTCAACTTCTCCCACCACTCAATTCTCTTCTTTATTTCTCGTTCAGAACCGATTTCTTGTGGATGGAAGATCTTCATTCCCTTCATTTTATCAGGAAAATACTTTTGATATTTGTAATGACTTTTATAATTATGTGAGTATTTATAATCTTTGCCATAATTAAGTTCCTTCATCAACTTTGTAGGAGCATTTCTAATATGCAAAGGAACCGGGAGATGACCGCTATTTTTTGCTATTTTTGCTGCTTTATTATAGGCGATATATACGGAGTTACTTTTTGGTGCGGAAGTAAGATAGATAACTGCTTGCGCAAGTGCATTACTAGCTTCCGGCATACCGACGAAATGAACTGCCTCTTTTGCAGCGATTGCTATCTCTAAAGCCTGATTGTCTGCAAGACCTATATCTTCGGATGCAAAACGAATGAGACGACGAGCGATGTAAAGTGGGTCTTCACCGCTCTCAAGCATTCTTGCCAGCCAGTATAAAGCTGCATCAACATCAGAACCACGCATACTTTTATGCAGAGCGGAAATAAGATTGTAATGTTCCTCTCCTTTTTTATCGTAAAACATACTGTTTTTCTTGAGCAATTCTTTTACCTTTGTCGTTGTAAGTCTTTTGCTTTCCTTGCCAAATGCCTTGATAATCAGTTCTATTGCATTAAGAGCAACTCTAGCATCTCCGCCAGCAAATTGGCTTAGATATCTTAAAATATCCTCATCAAACATTTTTCTATACTTCATTATATCGGCATTTGGATGGTCAAAGCTTCTGGACACGATTTTATAGATGTTGTTTTCAGTTAATTTTTCCAAGACGATTACCTTACAGCGGGATAGTAAAGGTGGTATGACCTCAAAAGATGGATTTTCTGTAGTAGCGCCAATCAGAATTATTATGCCTTTTTCCACAAAAGGTAGAAATGCATCTTGCTGAGCTTTGTTAAAGCGGTGGATTTCGTCAATAAAAAGAATGGTTTTTTTGCGTTTGTTAACAAGATTGTATTCTGCCTCACGCATTGCATTCCGAACCTCAGCAATTCCAGACAATACAGCGCTATAAGAGAGGAATTTAGCATTCGTTTTCTTTGCAATAATCTTTGCTAAAGTAGTTTTACCACTTCCGGGTGGTCCCCAGAAGACTAAAGAGGTGAGTTGGTCATTCTCTATAATTTTTCGCAGGAGAGAATCCTTTCTTAATATTTCCTTCTGGCCAACAAATTCGGTTAGAGATTGGGGTCGCACCCGATAGGCTAAAGGGGTGTCTTTATAGTCTATTTTTACAATTTTTGCAAATAAATCTTCTTTCATTTTATTTGTTAGGGGTTACAAATATTTCGCTTCTAACGGAGCTGTTTACGGAATCTGCTTACCGGGATGCCTGCTTGATTACGATATTTTGTTACTGCACGAAGAGAAATTGAAATTCCCTTTTGCGTCAATAAATGAACTATTTTTTGGTCACTAAGCGGAGAGAATTTATCTTCACTTTCAATAATTTTGACAATTTCCTTTTTGATGATTTGTGATGAAACATCACCAACATTACTTGTAAAGAACCATTTTAATGAGTAAACACCCAGAGGTGTATCAATATATTTATTCTTTACAACACGACAGACCGTAGATACATCTAAATTAATTTTATCTGAAATATTTTCGTATCTCATTGGTGTTAATTTTTTTAAACCATCTTTAAAGAATTTAGGCTGTTGCCGTACCATTTCAGCAACAATTTTATATAAAGTCTCCCTTCGCATCCATACTGCTTTAACATAATTTTCTGCAGATGTAATCTTGGACCTTATGTATTTTATAGTATTCTTTTTATCATAACATTTAGAAAGCATCTGTCTAATATATTTTTCATTAATAGCAATTTCTGGGATAAAAGAATCATTTATAATAATTTCTAATCTTTCATCAATCTTTTTTACAGTGATGTCCGGGAGAATATAAGATAGATTTTTTGAAGCAATTCTCCTGCCAGGTTTTGGATCCAGATGGCTGATAGTCTCTTTTAAAGCAAGTAATTCCTTTATAGATATGTTATATTTCTTTGTTAATTTATCATACTTATGTTGTTGCGTTAAATTTAGGTCATTTTTGATAATAGAAAGCAAATCCTTATTTTCAAGTTGGTCCTCATCTAACTGTACAAGGAGGCATTCAGAAAGAGTTCTTGCTCCGATACCTCTTGGATAGATTTGCATTATCATAGAGTGTATTTCTTCAGCACGGGAAATAGGCATTGAAACTGTATCAGTGAGGTCTTCAAGGGAGGAATCAAGATAGCCATTTTGGTCTAAACTATTTATTATTGCATCTGCAAACTGGTGTTCATTTTTATTTAAAGGTAATTCTCTAACATTGTTATGAAACTGTTCCCAGACATTTTCCTGTTCTCTTTCATAATCTTCAAATCTATCATAATCTGGAATGGATTTATCTTTTCGTTCAATATCAAATTGAGTGTTTCTGACATCGCTCAAATCATTTATAATTTTACTTATCTCTTTAATTTTTTCAGACAAATCGTAATCTTCAATATCTTCATCTTGTGAGCTTTCATCTTTTTCTTCAACTTCTTCATCTGAGATAAGTTGTTCCTCAAGAGATTCAGAACTTAGGTCTTGGAGGAAGGGATTACATCGGAGTTCTTCCTTTAGAGCAATTTCTAATTCCTGCATTGGTTTTTGAAGCAATTCCGCAGTGATAATCATCTGTGGTGAGAGTTTTAACTTTTGCTCAAGCTTTTGCTTATGTCCTACTCCAATATTTAACTTTGCCATAATTATTAAATTTAATTTTTAAAGAAATTTATGTCAATAATTGTTAGAAAAATCATGCATACCCCCAAAAATTTTCATAGGCATGGCAACATCGTTTGTAGAGAGTAGGTTGGATACTTTTTGTACTTGAGTTTATGATATTTTTTCATAAACTAAATGCAATACGAGACAACAAGTGAGATTCTGTAATAAACAAATTTTGATAACTCTTTTTACAGAGTCGTCACGGACCATTCCGTGACGAACACCCCAATTGCTCTTTTCAACAGAATTTGATTTCTGCCATCGTCAGGGAGTGGTCCCTGACGGCTCCTTTTAAGCCTGGACTTCACTACCAGCTTGCTGGTGTGGAGTTCAGAGCGATATTAAAAGTCTTCATACTGGACTTCATCCGCCAGCTGGCGGATGAAGTCCAGTATGAGGGAAAATGCCTTTTAAATCATAACCTTTACCCCACTCGCATTTACTTACATTTTTTATCATAGAAGGCGACAATAGATATTGTCGCCTTCTGGGTAATTTACAAATATGTCGTTCTGCAATATTCGGTCTACTTCTTATAGAATTACTCCTTTTTCTGTTGAGATGCATTCAGCACTTTACGGACTTTTCGCTTCAGGACTTCGGGTGTCATTGGTTTCTGAATAAATGTTGTTTCTGGCTTCAAAATGCCGCGGGCAATAACATCTTTGCCTGTATAGCCGGACATAAAGAGCACCTTCATTTCCGGTCGCAAGGGTTTCAACTGTTTGACCAACTCCCGACCACTCATTTTGGGCATTACTACATCTGTTATTATCAAATGGATTGGTTCCTTATACTGCTTGCAGATTGAGATTGCCTCACTGCCTAAACCAGCGGTCAAGACCGTGTATCCACTCGTCTCTAACACCTCGCAAATCAAATCACAAATGACCTGTTCGTCATCCACAACTAGAATAGTCTCTGACGCCTGTGGCAGTTCTACAGGAGCCTTGCCTGGTTTATGTGATTCTATGGTCTCCTCTATCCGGGGTAGGTATATCTTAAAAGTTGTTCCCTTTCCAGGCTCGCTGTATACCCAGATGCTGCCACCACATTGCTTAACGATACCATAGACAGTAGAAAGGCCCAAGCCCGTTCCTTTGCCTACTTCCTTGGTTGTAAAAAAGGGCTCAAAGATACGAGATTGTGTTTCCACATCCATTCCACATCCAGTATCGCTTACAGTCAGCATTACATAGTGACCTGCCTGGACTTCTGCATGGTGGCGGGCATAATCCTCATCTAAATCAACATTAGCGGTCTCTATGGAAATCTTGCCACCCTCGGGCATTGCATCACGGGAGTTAACTACTAAATTCACAATAATTTGACTGACTTGGCCTGTATCCCCCTTTATCTGTCCTAATGTCGGACTTAATGTAGTGGTAAGCTCTATATCTTCGCCAATCAAACGATGGAGCATCTTTTCCATATCAGTTACTATAGTATTGAGGTCCAATACCTTAAGTTTAAGTACTTTCTTACGGCTAAATGTTAGGAGTTGGCCTGTGAGTGCACTAGCCCTTTCCGCAGCCTTCTTAATTTCCTTAGGGTATTTACTCAAAGGGTCAAGCTCGTCAAGTTTATTCAACAGGAGCTCACTATATCCTGTGATAGCTGTTAACAGGTTGTTGAAGTCGTGTGCCATCCCACCTGCCAGCCTCCCAATAGCTTCCATTTTCTGAGATTGGCGAAGTTGGTCTTCGCTTTTAAGTAAAGCCTCCTGTGCCTGCCTTCGTGTAGTAATATCCCTACCAATACCATGAATACCAATTATTTTGCCATTATCCCTTATTGGTCTTAGCTTCAGCCAGCATATCCTTTTCTTATCATTCTTTGTTATAACTGCAGCTTCATACTCAACAGGTTCTCCAGAGACAGCCTTTTGATAATGCTCAACTGATTTCTTTCTATCTTCTTGAGCAATAAGATATAGTGACTGTTTATTGATTAATTCTTTTTTTGTATATCCCAGTAATTTTTCAAAAAGGTGGTTTA